>CAZANL010000111.1:1252-10310 GCA_964486115.1 uncultured Planctomycetota bacterium | reverse complement strand
CCGACGGCGGCGGCGTGGACGCGCGCCCGGCGAGCGCTCGACTCCGCCGCCCGCTGCGGCCAGTCGGCCCCCAGCGTGGCTCACATGTGGCACATGCCGGGGCACATCTACACCGCCCTGCACCGCTATGCCGACGCTGCCTGGCAACAGGAGGCATCCGCACGGACCGACCACAAGTACCTGATGAAGGACAGGGTGCTGCCCGACCAGATCTTCAACTACGCCCACAACAACGAATGGCTGGTGCGCAACCTGATGATCATCGGCCGGGTCCACGACGCGATGGACCTGGCACAGAACATGATCATGCTGCCGCGTCACCCCAAGTACAACCACTTCAAGCGGCGCTCGAGCCGCTCGAGCTACGGACGCCGCCGCCTGTTCGAGGTCCTCGAGTACTACGAGATGTGGGACCGGCTGATCGAGATGACCAACGGCACCTACCTCGAGCCGACCGACAACCCGACCGAGCAGGTGCGACGCCTGCGCTCGAGGGCGCTGGCCTTCATGATGAAGCGCAAATTCCGCCAGGCCAAAAAGGAGATGCGCGCGATGCTGGCCAAGCGTCCCGAGGTTGTCAGGGCCAGAGCAGAGGCCGCAACGGAGGTCTCTCGCCAGCTGAACAAACAGGGCGCGAGCAGCAAGACGATCAAGCGGGGCATCAAAGAGGCCGAACGTGGATACGACCGCGTGCTGCGGATGATGGATTCGGTCGGCATCGAGATGGAATGTTACCTCCTGGTCGCTGCGCGGCGTCCAGACCTGGCGATCCGCAAGGTCGAAAAGGCGAATACGATGCCCAAGGAGCGCAAGGCGCGGTTCTACCTGGCAGCCGGCAACTTCAGCAAGGCTGAGAAGTTGATCCAGGCGGCCGCTCGCTCGCTGCCTCAGCGAGTTCAACCCCTGGCCAACATGGTCGACATCCTCTACCGCTGCGGCAAGATCAACGCCGCGCGCCAGACCTTTGCGGAGTTGATCAAATGGTCGGCACACATCGACCGGCTAGACACCCCGGTCTTCAAGCGGCTGGCTCCGATTGCCCGCCGATTCAGGCTGCCCAAGGACTGGCGGGCCAAGAAGATGACTCCCCCGGACGTGGGTAAACGCCCCCCACTGGACAGCCTGGGGCCCTTCCGCTGGACCTCCTACCTGGCACCGAAGTGGACGCTTCCCGACGAAAACAGCAAGCCGGTGTCACTGGACAGTTTCCGCAAGGGCAAACCGCTACTCGTCATCTTCTATCTGGGCGACGACTGCGTTCACTGCGTCGAACAACTCAATGCGTTCAAGCCGATGGTCTCGCGCTTTCGGCGACTGGGAGTCAACCTGATCGCCATCAGCACCGATCCACAAGAGAAGCTGAAGAAATCGATCGGCCCACGCGGCTACCCATTCCAGCTGGTCTCCAACCCGACATTCGAGATCTTCAAGAAGTACCGTTGTTTCGACGACTTCGAGCAACAGCCGCTGCACGGCACCTTCCTGCTGGACAAGACCGGTCTTGTCCGCTGGCAGGACATCAGCTACGAACCGTTCACCGATACCGAGTTCCTGCTCAAGGAGACCAAGCGGCTTCTCGGCCAGAAGTTCAAGCGTTGAGCGCAGGCTCGTCACCCGACCCCGATAAGATCATCGAACCGGATGATGGCCGAACCTCCCGCACCGATCTCGACGACGTCGGGGCCTTCAGCCACCCAACCGAGCAGTTGTCGGTCGACTCTCCTCCGACCAGCCCCTGGCGCACCGGAAACGTCGTCGCCGGCCGCTACCGAGTGGAAGGCCAGCTGGGACAGGGAGGCATGGCCCACGTCTACGAGGCCCGGGATCTGTTTCTCAGGCAGCCGGTGGCGATCAAGTGCCCGGGCACGGCGGTCCTGGGCAGCAAGCGGGCGATCCAACGCTTTCGCGACGAGGTCGCACTAGCACACGCAGTCAACCATCCCAACGTCATCCGCACCTTCGACCTGGGGGAGGCAGACGGCCTGCCCTATCTGTCGATGGAGTGCCTCCACGGCGAAACGCTGGACCAGCGGCTCAAACGCGAGCAGCGAATCGAGCTTTCCGAGATCCGCCAGATCTGCCGGCTGGTCTGCGACGGCATTCACGCCGCTCATCTGGCCGGGGTGGTTCATCGCGACCTGAAAGCATCCAACATCATGCTCGTCGCTGCTCCCCGCCGCGTAGTGGTGATGGACTTCGGCATCGCGGCCGCCGTGGAGCTGCCCGAGGACGACCCCGAGCCGACCGAGAACCCGGTGATCGGCACGCCGATCTGCATGGCGCCGGAGCAGTGGAAAGGCCAAGCGGTCGATCCGCGCAGCGACATCTACGCCCTGGGCATCGTGCTCTACAAGCTGCTGTCGGGCGAGTATCCGTTCCGTGGAGCGAGCAGCACGGTGATCAAGGTCGCCCACCTACGCCAAGCGCCTCGCCCCGTGCGCAAGCTTCGGGGGGATGTCGACCCGACGCTCGCCGCCCTCGTCGAACGTTGCCTGGCCAAGGACCCCGCCGACCGGCCGCAGACGATGCTGGAGGTCTCCAGAACATTGCGTCCCGGGCAGGCCCTACGGCTAGCGACCTTGACGCTGGCCTCGAGCCTGGCCGCCGGCTTGCTGCTGGCCGGGATGGCCTGGGCGCTGCTGTACTCTGCGCGCCAGGCGATCCTGAGAGAGATCCGCCCATCCGTACAGCGTCTGGCCACCCTGGCCGCACAAGAAATCGCCGAATCGGACCTCCACACGGTCAAGCATCCAGCGCATATTCAGACCAGCTCGTTCAAGCGGGCACAGACCGCCCTGTTACGAATCAAGCAGGACAACCCCGAGGTCAAGTTCATCTACACCATGCGCCACCTCGACGGGACGTCCTGGGAGTTCGTGGTCGACGCCGCCCCCCTCGACGAGGACAAGAACGGAGACGGCAAGATCACCTCGGAGGAAGAGGGCAGCCCACCCGGCCGAAAATATGACGCCTCGCCATTCCCCAGCATGGCCCTCGCGCGGCAGACCAGTCAGCCCCAAGTCGACCCCGACTTCTCGACCGACTACTGGGGTTTCCTGCTGTCAGGCTACGCGCCGATCGGCCAGCATTACCTGCTCGGTGTGGACGTGGAGAACACGCAGCTAGACCACTTCAAGCTGGCGATGACGATCATCTTCAGTCTGATCTGGTTGCTCGGCAGCTTCGTCGCCAACCGCTTCTGGGCCCATCGTCTGGCCCGGGAGTGAGGGCAAAGATCGGCCACCGGAGCCAGCTGGACCGACGCTCGGTCACCCGCGGTCAGCGCTTGAGGTTCAGGTCCCAGTCGTAATCGAGATAGCCGATGGACCAGGGCTGGCTTCGCAGAGATTCGGCCAGCCGCCCGTCCGACACATACCGCGCCAGAAAACGGGCAACGCTGCCGGACTCCTGGAGAAAGTCCTTCTCGAACCAGCTGAAGATCTTCGAAATTTTCATCTCACGTGCCTCGAGATCGAACCGCACCTTCTCCGGATTGCCGACGAACTGTCTCGCTTGCTCGTCGAGCTGCTGATCCAGCCGACCAGCGACGAATGCTTCGCGACGGAGCAGCGGGCAGCCGACGGAAGCACAGACGATGGCGAAGTGCAGGCGAGCGTCGGCGAACTGTACACGCAGGGTCTTGTGCTCGATGTCATCCAGGGTGACCAGCTGACCAGAGACCCGGTAGGTGCGTGAGCCGAAGAATCCAGACACGTCCTCTACCGAGTATTCCCCCCACCGAGCCCGATCCGCGGGAAGCGTCTGCAACACCCCTTCCAGGCAGCAGGCGTTGTACGCGTTGATCCAGAAGGCGAAACGGGCCGCACGATCCTTCAGCTTCTTCCAGTCGGCGTCCGCCAGCTGATCCAGATAGGACCGCAGTTTTTTCCGGTCCGCCAGCAGGCCCACATAGTCCACTCTCCCCTTGTCATCGACGTGTTCTCGTAACAGCGCAGTCAGCGGAGCGTGATCGAAGGGCTTGGCCTGTGGATTTTCCGGCACCTTTTCTGGCTTGGGTGAGGGACATCCAGCCAACAGCAGCACGCAGAGCAACAGGATCGATCGCATGGTTCGATACTACCTGAGGGACATGATGTAGGCCACCAGCGCCTCCAGCTCGTCCGGCTTCAGCCCCAGGTTCTTCATCTCGGTCTCGGGGTTGACCTTGTACGGATTCTCCGTGATGGCCCAGACGAAGTCCGGCTTGAGCCGCTTCGCCGCCCCAAACAGATCGGGCCCGATCTTTCCCCCCGCCCCCTTCGGATCGACCCGATGGCACTTGCCGCAGAGCTTGTTCTGGTACAAGCTCTGGCCTCGTGCAATCGCGGCAGCGGTCATCATCCGCTGGGGATCGAACCGCCTGGGAAAGCGGCTGGGCTGACGCCGCGACGAGAGAAAGCTGGCCAGCGCATTCAACTCCGACGTGGACAGTCGGAAGCCCGGCATCCGCGCCGTCGGCCGCCGCCCTTTCTCGGAGAAAGCGATCGGATGGGGCTCGGCCAGGTAGCCAACCAGCCAGCGACGCCAGGTCCGGTCACCCTGAAAGTTGAGCGGCGGCGCGAAGTTGACCGGCGCCAGCTCCTGTTCATCATGACAACCGGCACAGGAGAGCCCCTGATACAGCGCCTGCCCCGCCTTGACCCTGGCCGGGTCGGGCGCCTTCTCGAAAAACCAGGGACGGGCTGGCTCCGGCTGCGTGGCCCGAGCCAGCTTGTGCTCCTGCCGCTGCACTTCGCGCCAGCCGGCAATCGTGAGCACGACGACCGAGAGCAGGCAAATCAGCCCCCCCATAACGGTCAGCTTGCGCGCGCCAAGCCGTCGCTGGCGACCCCGATCGATGAACGGCACGAGGAGCAGCAGCAAGATGCCGAGGTTGGGCAACACCAGCGTCGCGATGTACTGCCGGTCTCCCGGAAACAGCCTCATAAGATGTTGCAGCCCGAGAAAGTACCAGTCCGGCCGCGGCACGTAGGCTGTCGTCGTCGGGTCGGCCTTGGGCCCGAGCGGTGCGGGGAACAGCCAGGCCAGCGCCGCGACAGTGCCCAGCACGAGGAGCGCAGCCACTGAATCTCGCGCCAGCTGCGCCGGCGCAAACGGTTCGCCGTTTCGCTCCTGTTCAGACTCACCCTCACCCACTGCACACCCCGGAGGCGTGACTCCCAGCTTGCGGACCAGCGCGACGTGGATCGCCGTCAGCAAGATCAACAGCAGGGGCAGCAAGATCACATGCAGTGCATAGAACCGCACCAAGGTGAGCTGACCGACCTCTTCTCCACCGCGAAGCAGGCGAAGAAGCGTCGGCCCGACCTTGGGGGCCGAACCCGGAATCGCAGTCCCCACCTGCGTGCCGAAGTAGCCCTTCATGTCCCAGGGCAGCAGGTAGCCGGTGTAGCCAAATGCCAGCACCAGCAGGAACAGCAACACGCCGACGCACCACAGCGCCCGGCGCGGTCGCTTGTATGCCCCCAGCAGAAAGACCACGAGCATGTGGAGCACGATCAGGATGACGAAGGCGCTGGCCCCATAGTGGTGCAGTCCGCGGACGAAATGTCCCAGCGGAACCTCCGACTGGATGTAGCGAATGCTCTCCCAGGCGGTCTGGGTCGACGACGCGTAGTAGACCGCCAGCAACAGCCCGCTGACGAGCTGCAGCAGGATCAGCGAGAGCAGGATCCCGCCCGTGGTATGTGGCCAGCCCACACCGGGCGGCTGACGTTCGGCCAGAAATCTCCGGATCACGACAGCTGGACCTGCAACCGCTGTTCGACGACCCGAGTCGGATGACGGCGCAGGGGGCGAGTCGCCGGTCCGCCAGCAACCTCACCCTCTCGCGTGAATTCTCCGCCGTGACACGGACATTCGAAGTGCCTGGTTCCCGGCGCCCAGCTGACGTTGCAGCCCATATGCGTGCACTCGGCGTCGAAGGCGATCAGCACCTCTTTCAGCTCGGTCACGTAGATCACTCGCTTTCGCCGCTGGCGGGTGTAGCCACTGACCGACACCATCTCGACCGGCACCTCGTGCACCAAACCCCCGCGAAAGTCATCGGCCGGACCGACATCCGACCAGTCGGATTCACGCCGACGTGCCAGCAGAGGACCGAACAAGCAGGAGACCACGGGCACCGCCAACAGCACGGCAATTGCCAGGTTGGCCACCACCGCCAGACTCCAGAGAGCGAACTCCCGCCGGGTCACTACTTCCTGCGCTTCTTTCGCTTCAGCGACTTCTTGCGCTCGTCGAACACCTTCTTGAGGAAGGCCCCCTCGAAAGCCTTGACCGCGCCTTTCTTGACCCCTGGCACACTGCCGTGACCCGCCTCCCAGCCTCCCTTGCAGGTATGACAGACCGACTCCCCCTGGGCCAACCGCTGCACACAGGGGCAGTGCCCCATCGCCATCGTACAGAAGGTACAGCCAGGCGAGATGCAGCAGGAGTACTTGCCTTTGACCATCAGCTGCAGGGTCGTCTTGCGCGCCTGTACCCGCAGGGCCTGCACCGCCCGCTGGATCTCGGGGTCGATCTTCTGCGCCTCCTGTGCGCTCAACGACCAGACGCCGATGGCCATCGCCCCGACACAGAACAGGATCTTGAATGCTCTCATCTCAGTTCACCCAGACCGTCTTGATGTTCACGAACTCATAAATGCCCTCAGGCCCGAGCTCCCTGCCATAACCGGACCGCTTGATACCGCCGAACGGCAATCGCGGATCGGACCGGACCACGGAGTTGATGAAGACACAGCCGGCCTCGATCTGCTCGGCCAGTTCACGCCCGCGCCCCGGGGTCTGGGTCCAGATGCTGGCCCCCAGCCCGTATTCGGTGTGGTTGGCCAGGGCAATCGCCTCCTGCTCGTCAGCTGCGACACAGACCGCAGCCAGCGGGCCGAAGGTCTCCTCGTCGAAAGCCGGCATACCAGGTCCCACACCGAAAAGCAGCGTCGGCGGGTAGAAAAAGCCGACACCTCCGAGCGGCTCGCCCCCCAGCTCGAGCGTCGCCCCGCCCTCGACCGACTGGCATACCTGCCGGTGCAAGGACTGACGAAGATCTTCTCGGGCCAGCGGACCGAGCTGGGTCTCGGGATCCATCGGATCGCCAACCTGCAACCTCGCCAAACGTTCCTTGAACGCTTCGAGGAAGACCTCCGCGATCGGCTCCTCGACGATGAAGCGCTTGGCGGCAATGCAACTCTGCCCACTGTTGAGCATACGGCCAGCCACCGCGCTCTCGGCTGCCCCGATCGGGTCCGCGTCGGCCAACACGATGAACGGGTCCGACCCCCCGAGCTCGAGCACGCTCTTCTTGATCCGGGCGCCAGCCTGAGCGGCGACCGCCGCACCCGCGGCTACGCTGCCAGTCAGTGCGACCCCCTGGACCGCGGGGTGGTCCAGGATCTGCTCCACCGACGACTCCTCGACCAGCAAGCTGGTGAAGGCCCCCGGTGGAAAACCTACCTGATCGAACAGTTCCTGCAGCGCAATCGCGCACCCCGGTACGTTGGGAGCGTGCTTGAGCAGCGCCACGTTGCCGGCCATCAGCGCGGGAACACAGAAACGCAGCACCTGCCAGAACGGGAAGTTCCAGGGCATCACGCCCAGGACTCCGCCAATCGGCTCGTAGCGCACCAGGCTGGCGCTGGCCTCGGTCGATATCTCTCGGACTGCGAGCATCGCCTGGCTCTCCCTGGCGTAATATTCGCAGAGCCAGGCGCACTTGACGATCTCGGCCTCCGACTCCTTGATCGGCTTGCCCATCTCCTCGCTGATCAAGCGAGCGAAGCGATCTCGTCCCTCCTGCAGCCGTCCGGCAACCCCCAGCAGCAACTCCGCCCGCTGTGAAAACGAGCGGTCTCGCCAGGCATTAAAGGCGGTCTGAGCAACGTTCAGCCGGGTCTCGACCTGGACCTGGTCATGAACAGGATACTGGTCGTTAAGTTTCCCTGTCGCCGGGTTGATCGAGCGAAGCATCGGGGCAAATGTAACCGCCAATGCAGCATCCTGCCAGGCTTGCTTGGGGGATCGGCCAGCGGCTTAGCGCCAGGGCCTGACCGGCAGCAACGCCCTCGATCCGAGACCATAAACAAGGCGCTTCGGTAAGAAATACCGATCCATTCCAGCCCGACGTGCCCCATCGCCGATCGGAGGGTACAATTCCAGCAGGTGATGCGACAAGGATTCGAAACCGACGATCACGGCTGGCTATCACTGGTCTTCTCGGAGTACGAGCGAGCCCGCGCGGACACGCCGGAGTTGATCGGCCTGCGCCGGCCCAACGTCGCGATCAGCGACAAGCTGACACGGACTCTCGGGCTATGGGATGCCACGCGCCGAACGATCACGCTCTCCGCCGACCTGCTGACCGGCGTCCGCTGGCACCTGCTGGTCCAGGTGCTGCGCCACGAAATGGCCCACCAGATCGTGTCAGAGTTGTTCGGCGAGCCGGACGACCGGGCCCACGGCCCGGCGTTCTCGCGGGCTTGTAGGCTCCTGAAAATCAACGACAACGCCTGCATCGACCCCTCCAGCCTCTGCTCGGAAGCACCCGAGAGTCGGATTCACCAGACGATCCGCAAGCTCCTGGCGCTCGGGCAGTCGGCCAACCAGTTCGAAGCGGAGTCCGCCCTGCGCAAGGCCCAGTATCTGGCGCTCAAGCACAACATTTCGCTGCTCGATGCTCCCCCCGACGACGGCTATCAGTTCAGACTCGTCGGCACGCCACGCAAGCGTGTGCCCTCCTACACGTGGCTGGTGACCCAGATCTGCTGCGACCACTATTTCGTGCTATATATCTGTCGGCCCTGCCAGGGCTATCAGGTGATCGAGTTCTATGGCACACGCGACAACCTCGACCTGGCGGAGTATGTCTTCGATTATCTGATGCACCAGGGAGAGCTGGAGTGGGCCGCCTACAAGCGCAACGAAGGCCTGCGCAACAACCGCCAGAAGCTCTCTTTCCTGATCGGCCTCTACAGCGGCTTCCTGGAAAAGCTGGCCTGCCAGAAAAAGGAACTGGCAGATCAAAAGGCGCTGATCTGGCTTGGGGATCCGAAGCTGGCTAC
>CAZANL010000111.1:0-1242 GCA_964486115.1 uncultured Planctomycetota bacterium | reverse complement strand
CCATCACCCCGATGCGCACACCGCCGGTGAGGACCGGGGGGCCCAGCTCTCGATCCAACCGGGCCTGAAGCAGGGCGGGGGCGGGGCACAAGCGTTACTGGAGTGAGTGCAGCACAGACCCGGTCAGGCTGACTCCAGAGCAGTAACCGGGCAAGGTTGAGCGTCCAGCCCACGCCAGGAGCAAGCTGAACCGACACCGACGGCCCGTGATATACTCCGGCCCATGGACGCAATGACGGCTATCCGCACCCGACGGACACACAAGTTCTTCACCGGCGATCCGGTCACCCGCGAACAGCTGGAGTTGCTGCTCGAGCTGGCGGTCTGGGCTCCGAACCATCACAAGACCCAGCCCTGGCGCTTCTTCGTGGTGACTCACGAGAGGATATCGGCCTTCGCGGACAGCGTGCTCGACGCGATCACCGCCGATGCTCCGCCCAAGATGCAGGCCAAGAAACCCGCTCTGGCCGAGAAGCTGGTCAAGCTCGGCGCGGTCGTCTCGGTCGGCCGGACACCGGTCACCGAAGATCCCAAGAGGGACCGCGAAGACTACGCCGCCTGCTGCTGCGCCATCCACAATCTGACTCTCGGCGCCGTGGCGCTGGGACTGGGTAGCTTCTGGTCCACCGGCGCCACCTTCGAGCTGCCGCCGGTCCGCGCCTTTCTGGGACTTCCCCAACAGATGCAGCAGGTCGAGCTGGTTCAGCTCGGTGTGCCAGCCCGGGAGGCGACCAGTGAGCGCCGTCCCGCGGCCCAGGCGACAACCTGGGTCTGATTCGTCCAGCCTGGACGTACGGCTCAGCCCGGCGGTTCAGAACCGCGGCCAGAATCGACCGCCAATGCCACACGACCCGCGGCCGATCGATCCACGCTCTGTCGCTTGTCCTGGCCCGCCTCTCTGTCAGAATCCGAGAATCGGGCCGAATCACAGAGCCACAACAGCGAGCTGGCCGATGATGCAGGCCCCGCCGATCAGCTTGTACTTTCGGCTCAGCCCGGCGCTGCAGAGCTTGAACACGACCGAGCTACTGATTCCCACACTGACGATCGCCGCGATCAACTGCTGCCGCCTGAGCCACTCCCTCCCGCCCGGCTCGAACGCGAAGGTCACCAGAGAGTCAATGTTCAGCAGAACGGTCAAAACGGCCGTCGACAGCTCCGCCCACCAGCAGCCCAGACGCTCGGCCCACTCGGTGAGCGTTCCGCAATGGCGACAGTTGAGCCGACCGCCAGGAAGTTCGC
>CAZANL010000110.1:1904-10328 GCA_964486115.1 uncultured Planctomycetota bacterium | reverse complement strand
AGCAACCCGCGCAGCAGGAGCAACCCGCGCAGCCCGCCTCGCGACCGAACCACCACCTGCGCGAGGATTGACAGGCCCGCCCCCGTGACTAACCTGGGGGTCCCGTGCAGAAGATCAAGCTGATCGTCAACCCGACGTCGGGCCGTGGGCGCGCCCGAGCGATACTCGGCCCACTCGCCGATGCACTCCGGTACCGTGGATACGCCACAGAAATCCATCAGACCCGTTGCGCCGGAGACGCTTACCTGGCCGCACAGGAGACCGGCGGCAGCACCTCCTGGCTGATGGCGATCGGCGGAGACGGCACGATCAACGAGGTGGTCTCGGGGAACATGTCCAACCAGATTCCGGTGGGCCTGGTCCCGACCGGCACGGCCAACATCCTGGCGCGAGAGTTCGACCTGCCGTGGCGGGTCTCGGGCCTGTGCCGGATGATGGAAGACCCGCAGGTATTCTGGATCGACGCGGTCAAGACGACACAACCCGAAGACCCCACCACGGCGCCGCGTTATACCCTGGCCGTGGCCAGCGCCGGGTTCGACGCGGACGTGGTCCACGCCTTCGATCAGCGACGAAGCGGGTCGATCCGCATGTCCCAGTACGTCGGGCCGGTGATCAGCAAGTTGTTTCGCTATCGGGCTCCGTCGCTGGAAGTGGAGGTCGACGGGCGGATCGTCGAGCGGGACGCCTCGATGGTGGTGATGGGGAACTGTCGCAACTACGGCGGCCACTTCGAGCTGGCCTACGACGCCGACCCGGCCGACGGACTGATGGACGTCTGCATCCTCAAGGGCAAGAATCGCAGGGACCTGCTGCGCTACTTCGCCGCAGCGGTGATGCACCGGATCCGCCACACGAGCGACCACCTCTACTACAAGGCCCGCGAGCTGGTCGTCCGCGGCCCGGCCGGCAAGCCGTTCCAGGTGGATGGCGACCCCGGGGGATTGCTGCCGGTGCGCTTCGAGATCGTGACCCACAGCGTTCCCCTGCTGACGATGATCCCCAGTCCAGCCTAGCTGAGTCACTGCCCACCCGGCGCCCCGGTAAGGCGAGACAAGCTCGCGTGACACCGTAGGATTGCTATACTGTACATATGGAGCACAGCGAACCTCAGATCGTCGAGTTCCTCCACCCCATCGAACTGCGGATCGACGACTACGAGAGCTTCACAGCGGAGATCGAGGCGCTCGCCCACAGCAGCGAGGGCGCGGACAAGAACGTGGTCGTCGACCTGACCGGGCTGTCCGCCGTCCCAAATACCTACGTCAAGTTGATCGTCAAGACACACTTCGAGTTCAAGGCGGCCGGCCGCCGACTGCTGGTGCGAGCCAACAGTGACCTGCGTCTGGCCCTGCGCAACTCGACCTTCGGCCAGATGCTCGATTTCGAGGTCGGGCAGCCAGAGTCTGACGACTCGGCGGAGTCCCCAGAGCCACCCAGCTCCGGTCCGTCGATCGCATCTCACGGCGACCCGAGCGACAGTGGGCCGGGATACGAGGTGAAGGACAACCGGCTGATCTACCACGACACGAGCAAACCCTGGTTCACCCAAAAACTGATCAAGCTGCTGATGACCCTCGATGCCTCGGCGACGGATCCGGCCATCCTCGACCTCTCCAAGCTCCGGACGGTCAGCGAAGCCGATCTGCGACGCACGGCCCACGCCGCCCTCCATGCGGAGTTGAACGGTCGCCAAATCCGACTGCACGTCTTGGAGACCCACGCAAGCCTGACCAGCGAGCTGGGGATCGACCTGCTGCTGAACACCAAGATCATCGAGATGATGGACGAGTCGGGACTCTTCCCGGGTGTCGGCGGGGTCAAGGTGGACACGCAGCGGCTAGAGCAGCTGCTGGCCGAGCGCTCCGAGCTTCCAGACAAGGTCAAGGAGAGGACATTCGAGGGGCTGGGCCCCGGCAGCTACCTCAAGATGAAAGGCGTGAGGGAGATCCGCTCGGCCAAGGAACGCGAGGAGACCCGTCGGCGCACCCGCCACGAGGAGTCGTCCGACGACCAGCAGGCCTACGGCGGCCCCAATCGCCGGACCCCGATCCGCTTTCACGTGCGTGACGCGCTGCTCGACGTACACAAAAAATCGGGCGAAGACACCCACCGCACCGAGCTGCTCGACCTGAGCGAGAAAGGCAGCCAGATCTTCAGCGAGCAAGAGATGTTCGTCGGCGAGAAGGTTGCGCTGACGCTCAACATTCCGGACTTCGTCGGCGAGCTGAAGGTGATGGGGAGAGTGGTATGGGTCCAGAAGACGACCGACGATGCCACACACTCGGGCTACCATGTCGGTATCCAGTTCGTCCGAGTGCCAGGTGGCTCGATGATAAAATTGCGACGCCTGGAAGGACGCCACACACCCGAGTAGAATCCGGGTATGCGATCAACTCTATCCTGGACAGCCATCCTCTGCCTGCTCACGACGGCTCCCGCCCTCGCCCAACTGACCAGCCAGAACAAGCGCGACATCACCGTGCTCCATTCACGCAAAGGATCCGTCACCGCGCGCCTGGCAGCAGCGAAGCGGCTAGGCCAGGCCAAGCGTCACGAAAAGGTGGTCCGGCAGCTGAGGGCCAGCACCCTGCTCGACCCGGATCTCCAGGTGCGCTACCAGGCCTGCGTCTCACTGGCCAAGCACAGGGGACCCGACTGCGTCGACCACCTGCGGATCATACAGGCCAAGGAGCGTCACGCCGGCATCAAAGAGAAGCTGCAGCGCCTGATCGAACAGAACCTGCCGCTGCAGCCGCTGAGCAAGCTGGTGAAGGCCTACGCCACGGCCGAGACGAGAAATCAGCGCAACGCCCTGTTGACCCAGATCATGCGTCATCCGGCGAAGGAGACGGCGCCCCACTTGCTCAAGATCTGCCAGACGGACCCGGAGACGCTGCTACGCGTACGCGCACTGAAGCTGCTGATGCGAACCGACCGCGAACGCGGCCTGACCGAGGCGAAGGCGGTCCTGGAAGAGCCGACCAACCCAGGTCAGCTGCGTGCCGAGTCGATCATGCTGCTCGCACGAGAGCTGCCGAAACCGCAGGCTCGCAAGCTGATCGAGAAAACGCTCTCGGACAAGCCCTCGGACATCGTGGTGGAGGGGACGATCATCGCCATCCGGGAGGCCAAGCTGCCCTCGCAGGTTCCCATGCTCTCGGAGATGCTGGACCACCACATCGGTCGCCTGCGGAACCGGCTGATCGAGACGATCGCCATTCTGCTGAGCCAGAGCGAGAACGTGTCCCATACGATCGGCTTCGTGGAGAAGCTACGAACCCTGCCCGACCTGGACCAGATCGACCAGGTCGCCGCCAGGCACCTCTGTTTGATCGTCGGACAGTTCGGCGACGAGCGGTTCGTGCCGGGCCTGGCCGACGTGCTGAAGAGCTCGCCCCACTTCGAGCTGCCGACCCACGCGGCGACCGCGCTGGCCCGCATCGGTGGCCAGCAGGCCGGAACAGCGCTGATCGAAAACCTCAACAACGTGCTCAAGCGGGCCCAGCAACAGATTACTCGCGGCCTCCTCCGGCTGCGCGATCCAGCCCACGAGACACAGGTGCTTCGTTTCTTGAGCCGGAACACCGACCGCCATGCAGGCATCAACGGGGTGGCCTACCTGGGCGCCGTCGGTGGGGTAAAGTCGGTTCCGCTACTGGGCTCGATCATTCGTCACAAGGGCGTCCACCGACTGGTCCAGCGCGAAGCCATCCTGGCGCTGGTCTGGAACGGCACCCCTGACGCCCTCAAGCTGCTGCTCTGGCTTACCGGCCAACCCCGTTCCAACGCACGCGCCCTGCAGGCCCTGCAGTTGAAGGGACCCTGGCTGGGTGATTCGGACCGACTGGCCTTGGTCCAGGGGCTCCAGCGCGCCCGCGGCTCGGGGCGACAGAACCTGCTGTTCCTGCTGGCGTTCACCGGCTTTACACAGTCCAGGCCGATGCTCGAGAAGCTACTCGACAGTGACTCTTCGATCGATCGCGAGACCGGCCTGCGGGCGCTCGCCCTGCTCGGTCGGGCGTCGAACAAAGCGCTGACGCGGGCCCGCAAAGTGGTCGACAACCTCTCCCAACTCACAGGCAAGCGGGATGCAGCCCTGTTCTATCTCGGTCTGATGGGGACGATGGAGGACCTGCCCAGACTCCGCAAGGTCGCTGTCGAGCAGGAGCATTTCCACGCAACGGCGATTCAGGCATTGGCCGGACTCGGCGCATCCGGCGTCCACAAGATAATGCGCGACCGATGGGTCGAGAGCCGGCTGGTCTGGTACTACGATTTCTGGTCGCGGCTGCCTGACGAGGCGGTGACCCAGCAGCTGATCTCCGACCTACGCCAGCTCGAGCGCTACCAGTTCCGCACACGCGCTGCAAGAGCGCTGGGCATTCGCGGAAAGGGCCGAGAGGCGCTCGAGCAGGCCCTGGCCAAGGACCTCAATGCCAAGGTCCGGGGGGCTGCAGCCCGCGCACTGGCCATCCTCAACGACCGAAAAGCAGTCCCCACCCTGATCAAACAGTACGAGGGCGAGGGCAGCCTCTCGGTCAGGCAGACGATCCTCGAGGCGGCAGGCTCGCTGGGCGGCCCCGAAGTCGACAGCTGGCTGCAAACGCGGCTCAAGAAGGCTGTCGGTCATCCAGGTGCCCGGGCGCTGCTGTCTGCCGCGCTGGCCGCCGGCACCCCGATCGACAAGCAGCTGGGCCGTAGGATCCTGCAGGCCGATACGACGGGCAACTTCATGCCCTCGAGCGGTATGCTGGCCGCGCTCGGCGACGAGACTCAGGTGAGGTGGCTCTGGAGCGATCTCTGCTCCCCGGTGAGCGCACACCGCATCGCCGCCCACCGTGCACTACGTAACCGCGGCTACAAGCCATACTACGACGTGCTGATCCGGCGGGCCCAGATCGAGCCGTTTCCCCGCCCGGAGCTGCGCAACCTGATGAGGCGGCTGGAGGGTGCGCCACCATTGGGGGCAGGCAACCGCCCCGAGCAGGATCAGCAGATCGCCAAGATCCGCGCTTGGTGGAAGGCCCACCGCGACCAGCTCGTCTGGGACGTCAGGAAGAGGCGGTTCCAGCTACCTTCTGACTGACCAGCTGCACTACCGCGTCGTCGTCCGGCCAGCCGCCGCCGAACAGCTTCTTGAAGAACCCACCCTCGCGAGATGCGAGGACCACCCCATCCACGACCACCTCGAAGCGACCACCCCGAACCGTTTCGAGGCTCGGCTGGATACCGGTCTCCTTCTCGATCTTGGCGGCGAGACTCGCCGCCCTCTGGCCATAGCCTCAGGACGTTCAGTGTAGAATCTTGATTTGCATCCGCTTCCCTCCAGTTAACCTAGGGTACCGTGCTCGGACTGTCTATCGCAAAGGGAATCGGATCCGGACAGGTCTATCCGCTGGAGGATCCGGAGCAGCGCTACATCCTCGGCAAGGGTGACGGCTGCGCGCTGGTGCTGGTCGACGAACAGGTCTCGCGCGAGCACGTGGCCCTGACCCATCGGGACGGACAGTGGTTTGTTCAGGACCTGGGCAGCCGCAACGGCACGCGGGTCAACGGACGGCGGGTGAGCGAGCACCCCATCTCGCTGCGGGACCGCAGCCTGATCGGCGCGGTCGAGCTTGTGGTCGTCGAGCACACGCCGCAACAAGAGCCCGATCGGCCGACGCAGCGCTCCGACTCCGGCACGCTCTCGATGACCGCCGGCCAGACGATCCTCGGTCAGTCGGACGCCATCGAAGAACTCCGCGAGGAGGTCGCCCGGATGGCCCCGCTGCCGACGACCGTGCTGATCCAGGGCGAGTACGGCACGGGTAAGGCTGGGATCGCCCGCGCGATTCACGCCGCGAGCCGCTGCCGGCTGGGCCCGTTCGTCCACGTCCGCTGCGGCGCGATCCCGGCGGAGCGGATCGAGAGCGAGCTGTTCGGCCTGCAGGGCGGCGCCGTCACCGGCGCGACCGAGGATCGGGCGGGTTGCCTGGCCCAGGCCAACAGCGGGACACTGTTCCTCGACGGAGTGAGTGACCTGACCGAGTCGGCGCAGGTCACGCTACTGCACGTCCTCGAGGAGGGCCGCTACCGTCCGATCGGCGCCACCGAAGAACGTCACAGCGACGTACGCTGCCTGGCCGCCACGCGAAACGACCTGGAGCGCGCGGTGGCCGACGGCGTGTTCCGGCAGGACCTCTACCGCCACTTGACCATCGCTCGCCTGGAGGTGCCGCCGCTGCGCGAGCGACCAGAGGACATCCCGCTGCTGGCCGAGCACTTCTTGCCCGGTCTGGCGCAAGAGCTCGGCCGCCCCGCGCTGCACCTCTCCCCGGAGGCGGCAGATCGACTGGCGGGTCATCGCTGGCCGGGCAACATCCGCGAGCTGCGCAACGTGCTCGAGCGAGCCGCCATCTTCGCCACCGGCGGTACGATTACCCGCACAGACCTGCAGCTCTCCGAGAGGTCCGGCGTCCCGACCGGCAACGGCTTCCCGACCCTCAAGGAGCTGGAGGCCGCACACGTGCGCCAGGCCCTGGAGCTGGCCGGAGGCAACAAGACACGGGCCGCCAAGCTGCTGGGCATCAGCCGCACGACCCTCTATGAAAAGCTGACGGCGATGTCCCAATCCTGAGCGGACCCACGGCGCTGAATGGGGCGAACTCGTTCGAGTGAGACGCTCACCACAGGCCCCCGGCAACGGTCAAGTCTACCGGCGCATCGGCCGTGGCCGGTCGCTGTCCGACTCGCGAGCACCTCGTCTGGCGAGCAGGCTACTCGTCGTCCGGCTCGTCTTCGGACAGCTCCTCACCGGCCTCAAGCGCTCGGCCGCTGCTGTCGTGTCATGCGTCTGATCCGTCATTTACCTTCCTCCTGACGCGGGCTGTACGGCTCATCAAACAGGCCCGGACACTCGAATACCCAGGTCCCGATCCTCACCCACCAATACCCACGTCGCCCCATCCATCCCTCTGGAAATCCGGCAAATCACCGGCCCACAGCCGGCACTCGCAGGCGCACCAAACGCGCGAGGCGCCAGACGCGTACAACCAGGTCTAGCGACTGCTCGAGTTCACCGGGGAGTGGATCTCGAGCAGAAGGCCCGCGCCAGATCGCGAAGAGTCGTAAACCGCCCAAACGAACATGGTGATAAACCCATTGATGACAAGGAGTAACATGGGATGACGCTGACCCGCCAACGGAGCCTGATCGGCCTGACCTTGATCCTCACCCTGACCCTGACCCTGACCACCGCCAGCGCCCAGATCGTTGCTCGCGAGGGAAAGGGATACCTCGAAAAGCTACCCACCGGAAAACTCGTCCTGCATCTCAAGGGGACGCCCTACGAGATGGGATACCAGCACGGCAAGCTGATCACCGCGATGGTCAAGAAGAACCTGCGCACGGTCAACGACAACCAGAGCAAGATGGCCAAGAGCAAGGAGTACAAGGCCTACAAGGCGTTCCGCCCGTTGATGCACATGAGCCTGCGGCGGCACATCCCGAAGCGCTTCAAGGAGGAGATGCGCGGACTGGCCAAGGGCGCCGGCGTGTCCTACGCCGACGTCGAGGCGGCCAACCTGTTTCCCGCCGCCTTCCACTGCAGCGGCTTCGCGCTGATGGGCAAGGCGACCCACGACGGGTCGCTGTACCACGTTCGCATCCTGGACTACATGACCCGACTGGGCTTTCAAGACACCAGCCTGATCATCGTTCACGAACCGGACGGCAAGCACAAGTGGATCAACGTGGGCTTCGCCGGCATCACCGGGACGGTCACCGGAATGAACGAGAAGCAGATCTCGATCGGCGAGATGGGCGGCGGCGGCCTGCTGTACTGGAACGGCATGCCGATGACCTTCCTGATGCGGGACGCGCTGGAGCGCGCCAGCACGCTGAACCAGGCGGTCGAGATCTTCCGCAGCACGCCACGGACCTGCGAGTACTACTACGTCATCTCGGACGGCAAGATCCCCGACAGCCGAGGCATCTGGGCCACCGGCAGGATCTTCGAGACGGTCAAGCCGGGCCAGAGCTTCGGCTTTGTTCGAGCCGAGAAGCCAGGCGCCGGAGCGGCGGACAAGAAGACCTTCATGAAAGACATCAAGGTCGAGGTCTCCAAGCACCGGGTGCTGTTCAAGTCGAAGCACGGCAAGGTGGAAGGCTTCATCGGGCGTCCGCCGGCGGACACCGTGCTGTTCTCGGGCTACGATCGCTACCAGCACTTCGTCACCCGGCTGCTCGAGCACTACGGCAAGGTGGATCACAGGAACCTGCAGCAGATGATCTGCCGCCCGGTGTCGATGGGCAGCAACCTGCACAACGCGATCTTCCACCCGTCGACGCTGGAGGTCTGGGTCGCGATCGCCCACCCCGACGGCAGCCCGGCCTGCAACCAGCCGTACCACCGCTATCAGCTGACACCGCGCAAGCAGG
>CAZANL010000110.1:0-1894 GCA_964486115.1 uncultured Planctomycetota bacterium | reverse complement strand
ACGACACCTCGGCGATCCCGCGCAAGAAATAGTGCTCCCCGTCCAGGCGGTTAGCGGAGGCTCCGGGGACGGCTGCCGTTGCTCGCGCAGACGAACCTCTCGCTGGTCGGTTTACCGGCCAGCGGGCAGCGGGCCTTCGTCGGTCAGGTGGGCCAACGACCTCTGCGAAGAACAGATCTTCGGGATGAAACGGACCGGTACGCTATAATCCGCCCGATGAGTGATTCGACCCAGCAACGCCAGGTCTTCTGCAACCGCACGCTGAACCTCCGCGCGATTCGCGCGATCGGCTACGACATGGACTACACGCTGATCCACTACCATGTCGCGGAGTGGGAGACGCAAGCCTACGTCCACCTGCAGAGCAAGCTGATCCAGCTGGGATGGCCCGTCGGTGAGCTGACGTTCCAGCCCGAGCTGGTGATCCGCGGACTGGTGCTCGACATCGAGCTGGGCAACATCGTCAAGCCCAACCGCTTCGGCTACGTCAAGCGCGCCATGCACGGCACGCTGCCACTCGCACTCCAGGGGCAGCGCGAAGCCTACTCCGAGGCAATCGTCGATCTGTCCGAGCCGCGGTTCGTCTTTCTCAACACGCTCTTCTCGCTCTCCGAAGCCTGCATGTACATGCAGCTGGTCGACCTGCTCGACCAGCGCGGACTACCCGGTGTGATGGGCTATCGCGACCTCTACCAACGTGTCCGACACTCGCTCGACGCGGCGCACATGGAGGGCAAGCTCAAGGCCGAGATCCTCGCCTCACCCGACAGGTACATCGACCTCGACCCCGACGCGCCCCTGGCCTTGCTCGATCAACGTGAGTCCGGCAAGCGGCTGATGTTGATCACCAACTCGGAGTGGTACTACACCCGCGAGATCATGGCCTACGCCTTCGACCGCTTCCTGCCCGACGGGACGACCTGGCGCGACCTGTTCGACCTGATCATCGTCTCGGCCCGCAAGCCGTTCTTCTTCTTCGAAGAGCGACCAATGTTCGAGGTGGTCGACGAGGCTGGGCTACTCAGTCCCTGCATCGGGCCGCCCGCGACCGACAAAATCTATCTGGGAGGTAACGCAACCCAGGTCGAGTCCTGCCTCGAGCTGGCCGGCTCGGAGATCCTCTACGTCGGCGACCACATCTACGTCGACGTCAAGATGTCCAAGCGGATGCTGCGCTGGCGCAGCGCCTTGATCCTGCGCGAGCTGGAGCTGGAGCTGGCCGCGGTGAAAGCCTTCGAGGAGTCCCAGCGGCCGCTCTCCGAGTTGATGGCGCAGAAGGCCGACCTGGAGCAGCGGCTGGCGAAACTACGGCTGGCCCGTCAGCGTCTGCGCAAGGGACGGGGCCAGGGCAAACCGACGGCCGCCGCGGTGGAGAGCGAAGCGGCGACCCTACGTCAGCAACTGGAGGCCCTCGACGTACAGATCGCCCCACTCGCCGAGGCCGCCAGCAGAATCCACAACCCCCACTGGGGGCTACTGCTGCGCACGGGAAACGACAAGAGCCACCTGGCGCGTCAGCTCGAGCGGCATGCCGACATCTACACCTCGCGGGTCTCCAACTTCCTGCCGCTGACGCCCTACGCGTTCCTCCGCTCGCCACGGGGAACGCTGCCCCACGACTTCGGCCTGCCGAATTCCTGAGCCGGGCCGAGGAGTCCCGGAGCTGAACCGACTTCTCCGGCGCGGCCTCAGCGCCGCCAGCGACGCTTGTAGCGAAAGCGCAACTCGGATCCACCCTCGAGCAGCAGCATGCGCTCGAAGCGCCGCTCCTCGCCAATCCGCGGAGGATCGACGCGCACCGGCCGGAGCTCCTGGCTATCGCCGCCGGCTTGCTGGTCGACGAGCCGGGGCGGGGCGGTCGTGCCGTCGGTTACCGCCGTCTCGGGCCAGGGCT
>CAZANL010000109.1:1382-10369 GCA_964486115.1 uncultured Planctomycetota bacterium | reverse complement strand
CCGGGCGCGGTGTCCAAGAAGCTGGTGTTCGTGGGGGACAATCCGGACAGCACCTTCAACTTCCAGGCCTCCAGTGATGAGCTGGCCCGGCTGGCTCCCGCCGGTTTCGTGACGGAGAAGCTCTATCTCGGGCCGATGTCGTCCGGGCAGGTGCGCAGCGCCACGCTACAGCGCTTCGACGAGGGGGTCTTGCTGATCCATTACAGCGGCCACGGCGCGATCACGCAGTGGGCCAACGAGCGGCTGCTGCACGAGAGCGACTGGGTGTCGCTCCGCAACACGGGGCGTTACCCGTTCGTCTTCGTGACCAACTGTCTGTCGGGAAACTTTGCCAGTCCGTTTTATCGATCCATTGCCGAGACCTTCACCCACAGCGGCCCTCGTGGAGCGATCGGCTTTTTCGCCTCGACTGGCGTGAACACGCCGTTCGGCCAGCACCAGATGGCGCAGGAGGCCTACAAGCTGCTCTGGGCGGGACAGACCCAGATCGGACCGCTGGTGACGATGGCCAAGAACCGGATCGGCGCTGACGGGTCGCACCTCGACATCATCCGCTCCTGGGTGCTGATCGGAGACCCGGCTCTGCGCCTGGCCTATCCGCGCTGACCCGCTCGCGGGTCGGTTGCTACTCGCTCGGAAACAGCCGCAAGGAGTTCTCGACGGTGATTGCCTGCTTGGCCTCGTCGGTCAGCGGAAGCGACAGGAACGCATCCAGGTTGGCGCGCATGTCGCGCACCCCGGGGCTGGGCCAGTCGGTTCCCCAGAGCGTGCGGTCGGCGAGCTGGCCCAGACGGGGGAAGTACTCCAGCAGCTTGTGGGGCGGAATGCCCGAGAGCTCGAGCCAGATGTTGCGGTGTCGGCGCAGGACGAAGAAGGCCTCGCTCATCCAGAGCGGCCGGCCGCCGTGGGCCATGATGATCTGCAGCTCGGGGAAGTCGATCGCGACGTCGTCCAGCTCCATCGGGTTGCCGTATTTGCAGCGGGCGCCGGGGAAGACGCTGGTGCCGGTGTGGATCATCACCGGCAGCCCGACCTGTTCGCAGCGGCGGTAGATCGCGGCCAGCGCGTCGGGGCCCTCGGTGTAGGCGTTGGCAGCAAACAGCTGGTGCGGCGGGTGGATCTTGAGGCAGACGATGCCCAGCTCGACCAGGCGATCGACAGCCCCCGCGGGGTCGTCGGTGAAGCGCGGGTGGACACCGCCGAACGGCAGCAGCCGGTCCGGGGCATGGGCTGCGTAGCGGGCGGCAAAGGCGTTGGTCTCGTCGGTGAACCCCATCAGGTCCTGGCTGGGGTAGTTGATCAGCCCGACGCGCCAGATGTCCGCGGCGTCCAGAATCGCCAGCAGCTTCCGGGGATCGGCCATGATCGCCAGCAGCTCCTCGAACACCGCCTCCTTACCCCGCCGCATCGTCTCACGGACCGCCGGCTTGAGCTGCTCCCAGGGCTGGATGTGGATGTGGATGTCGGTAATGCCACCCATCGTGGCGGGGCCTGGGCAGGCAGACCGTTCACCGGGCGCGGACCTCGACGACCGAGATGTCCTCGATCAGCACCAGCGCGTCGTAGAACTCCTTGCCGGTCAGTTCGCAGATCACCACCTGATGCGCGGCCACCTCGCCGATCCTGCCCGAGACGGTCATCCCGTTGCGTAGATGGAGGCTCACACCCTTCTCGGCTTGCTTGGCCTGATCGAGTGTTTCGCGCACGGTGTTCGTTGCCCTGAGTTCCATGCCGATTCCTTGTTCTGTCACCTGGAAAACTGCTACCGTACCCCGATGGACGACTTGTCCCGCGCCGGCTTCGCCCCCGACTGGCTCGCCAGACAGGCTCCGGGGATTCGCCTGACCGTGCTGAACCTCCACCGGAAGCTGGTGTCGCTCGATCTGTGGCGCTTCGTCGGTGCCGAGAGCAGCACGAATCTGGGCAACCTGGAGTTTCTTGTAACCGATCCCGCGGCGCTCCGCCAGACTCTCCGCCAGCGGTCCGACTTCACCCGCCCCCGGGAGGGGCCGGGCTGGCACTCCAGAGAGCGGGTCCGGGCCGCCGCACTCCATTTCAAGCACTTCGTCGGCTGGCCCGCCGACAAGATCCAGGCCCACATCGATCCGGCCGGTTTCGGCTGGCGCCACCTGCTCGACTACCAGGGCTACCGCGACGTGGAGCGGATCGCGGCGCTGCTGGACGAGTCCGGAGCGGGAGCGGCTCCTTCATAAGTCGCTGAGCGTTCGATCACGGCCGGACGGTGGCGCGAAATGAGCTGAAATCACTCGCCTGGATTGGTGGGTAAAGCCTAGAATGCCGGACTGCTAATCCAGAGGAGATCCAATGCGCTATCGTTGTCTGTTGCCCGCCTTGTTGCTGGTCCTCGCCCCGTCTGCGGCTGTCGCTCTGGAGGCGCGCTTCGCGCGTCGCCCGGCGCTCTCTCCGGAGGGCACGCAGATCGCCTTTTGCTGGCGCGGCGACCTCTGGGTCGTGGCCAGCGATGGGGGAGCAGCGCGGCGCCTGACCGTGCACCCGGCCTATGACACGCGGCCAGTCTGGTCGCCCGACGGCAAGACGATCGCGTTTGCCTCGGACCGCTTCGGCAACTACGACATCTTCGTCATGTCGGCCGCTGGCGGCTTGCCGCGTCGGCTGACCTACCACTCCAGCTCGGACATGCCCAGCACCTTCACGCCGGACGGCAAGCGCATTCTGTTCATGGCCTCGCGAAGCAAGGGAGTCGACCGCCGCTCGGCGATCTATCAGGTGCCGCTGGCCGGCGGCACCCCGCTGCCGATCTTTCGCGCCGTGGGCTCGGAGGCTCAGCTCTCGCCCGACGGCAGCAAGCTGGTGATGACCCGAGGGGTGGTTCCATGGTTCCGCAAGCGGTACCGCGGCAGCGCCGCGCACGACGTGTGGCTCTACGACTTCCGCAAGCGGCAGTTCGAGCGGCTGACCGAGTTCGCTGGCAACGACGACTTCCCCTGCTTCGGCCCGCGGGGCAAGCATGTCTACTTTCGCAGTGACCGGAAGGGGCTGGCCGATCTCTGGCGGCTGGAGCTGTCGACCCGCAAGCTGACCCGGATGAGCCAGTCCCGCACGCAGGGGATTCGGATCGCCCACGTCGCGCAGCGTGCGCCGCTGGCCGTCTACGAGCGCTGGGACGCCCTGTACACGCTGGACCTCGACACCCGGAAGGAGCGTCTGGTCCGCATCGAGGTGCCGGCCGACGAGCGGGAAAACCGCATCGTCCGCCGCGTCTTTCGCGGCCGTGGCGTGTCCGAGTTCCTTGTCACTCCGGACGGCAAGGCCGTGGCCTTCGTGATCCAGGGCGAGGTCTTCGTCCGGGAGCTGGCGGCGATCTCCAAGCGGGCGATACAGATCACCCGCACGACCGAGGCGCGGGAGCAGGGGCTGGCCTGGACCGCTGACAACAAGCTGGTCTTCGTCTCGGACCGCAGCGGCGACGGTCCTCGCGCAGCTCACGAAAGGCAAGCTGGCCTGCTACGCCCCCGAGTTGAGCCCGGACGGCGCACTGCTGGCCTACGTTCGGGGTGGGGGGGACCTGATCGTCAGGGACCTGGCGAGCGGCAAGGAGCAGGTGCGGGTCAAGAGCTGGAACACGCATGGCCACCGCTTCTCTCCGGACGGCAAGTGGATCGCCTACAACATCTCGGACAACGAGTACAACAGCGATATCTGGCTGGTTCCCGCCCGGGGGGGCAAGCCGGTGAACGTGACCAGCCATCCGGACTCCGACTACGGTCTGCGCTGGGCCGAGAGCGGACGCGCTCTGGTCTTCGTTTCCGGCCGGGGCAAGGATCGGGATGTGTGGCACGTCTGGCTGCGGGCCGAGGACGCGCTGCTCTCCACGGTCGAGCGAGCCGAGCAGCTCAAGAAGATCAAGTCGGCCCTGGCCGAGCGGCGCAAGCGGCGTGCCTCGGCCCGGTCCAAGCAGGCTGGCGCACCCAAGAAGCAGGCCGGCCCGGTCGGCCAGAAACCGCCGGCAGCCTCGGCGGGCAAGCCCGCCGCGCCGACGGGCCCGGCCAAGCCGAAGAAGTCAGCCAAGCCAGTCGCCAAGGGCAAGCAGCAGCCCGATCTACTTGCGGTGCGGGTCGATGGCGAGGAGCTGTTCCTGCGCGTCCAGCGGGTTTCACGGCTTCCAGGCGACGAGAGCAACGTCTGCGTCGATCCGGCCGGGACCCAGGTGCTGTTCACCGGCCAGCTGGCCGGGAATACGGCGATCTTCCGGGCAAAGTACGACGGCAGCGGCCTGCGCACTCTCGTGCCGAGTGTGTCGGGGGTGTCTCGCATGCGCTACGGACCGATGGGGCGCAAGGTCTACTACCTCGGGACCGGTGGAGTGATCGGCACGCTCGATCCGGCCAGCGGCCGCACCGGCAAGATCGACTTCGAGGCCCGTCTGCTGACCGACCGGCAGCACGTCCGAAGCCAGAAGTTCGAGGAGTGCTGGCGGCTGATCCGAGACTGGTTCTACGATGCCAAGTATCACGGCGCCGACTGGCACAAGCTCCGCCGGCGGTATCGGAGCCTGGCGCTGACGACGCGACACCTGTCCGACTTCAACTTCGTGATCAAGCTGATGCTCGGTGAGTTGAACGCCAGCCATGTCGGGATTTCCGGCCCGCGGAGCGCGTCGAGCGCCAACGAGCAGTCCGGCGAGTTGGGGATCGACCTGGATCCGGGTCACATCGGTCCGGGGCTCCGCGTGGCCCAAGTTTTGGCGCATGGTCCGTCGATGCGGCGACAGGCGCGTCTGGAGCCGGGCGACATCCTCCTCGGCGTCGATGGGCACCCCATCGGTCCCAGGACGAATCTCTGGCAGCTGCTGATCGACACGGCTGGGCAGCCGGTGCGGCTGTCGGTCAAGCGGGGCACGCAGACGCAGATGATAGAGGTCAGGCCGGTCTCCGCTGGCGCGGACCGCTCGCTGCGTTACCGGGAGTGGGTCAGCTCGCGTCGTGCGCTGGTCGACAAGCTGAGCGGTGGCAAGCTGGGGTACATCCACATCCAGGGGATGAACTGGTCCAGTCTGGAGCGTTTCGAGCGCGACCTCTACGCCAGGGCCCACGGCAAGCAGGGCCTGCTGGTCGACGTGCGCTACAACGGCGGCGGCTGGACCACCGACCAACTGCTGGTGATGCTGCAGACCAAGGCGCACGCCTTCACTGTCGGTCGTGGGGGAGGCAAGGGGTATCCGCAAGGGCGCCGCCCGTTCTACGCCTGGCAGAAGCCGGTCGGGTTGCTCTGCAACGAGATGAGTTTCTCCAACGCGGAGATCTTCAGCCATGCGTTCCGCACGCTCGAGCTCGGACCGATCGTTGGCCAGCCGACCTACGGCGGGGTGATCTCGACTGGCGCCGCGACGCTGATCGACGGCGCACGCTTTCGCATGCCCGGTCGGGGCTGGTATGTCTGGCCCAAAGGGCAGGACATGGAATTCTACGGGGCGCGCCCGCACCATCTGGTGGTGCAGACGCCGGACAGCGAGAACGCCGGGGCCGATCCGCAGCTAGAGCGGGCCGTCAAGGTGCTGCTGGAGAAGAAGTAGTAGTCGCGTCTTGCGCGACTACGAGGCTTCCGGGCTCCAGATCTTCTCGAAGAACTCGAGGACTTCCCGGACGCAGTCAGCGTGGGCATTCTTGGGCCGGTCGATTCGCCGTGAAAGGCCTCATCGGGGAGGAGTGATGCGGCTGGCCAGCTTAATGTCATAATGTAGGTCTGAAGATGGACATACCACTGTTGTTCGTCCTTATCGATGGCTGGCGCCACGATCTACTCAGTCCCGATGTGACCCCTTTCCTGCACGAGGTCAGCGCGGAGGGTCTGAGGGGGAGTCTGGTGGAGCCGTTTGGTTTCGCACCGGGTCCGGCAATCTTCGCCGGTCTGTGGCCCGACCAAGCAGGCTACACCCACAAGTTCCACTATGACCCGAAGGGCTCGCTGTACCGCTTCACCCGCTGGATTCCGGAACTGTTCAACCACCTCCCGCGCGGTTCCGGGCGGTTGCGTGTCTGGATCATGCAGCGTGCGAGAAGGACCCTGGTCGAGCGGGGCTGTACGCTGCCTGATTCGGTCTGGGAATTCCGGCATGTTCCGTTCCGCCTGCAGCATTTCTTCGATCTCAGCGAGTTCCACCGACCAGATGCGCCGGGTGCCTTTCCGACGCCGGGTCTTTTCGATCTGGCCCGGAGTCACCACCTGCCCTACCTGTACCTGGGGGCGCCGGCGACCACGCTGGCCACCGCGGAGGTGCTGGCGGCGGCAGCGGATCAGCTGACCGCAGCGCATCGGCTGATCTATGCACACTTCGGTCAGCCAGACTGGACGGCCCACACTGCTGGACCGGGCTCGGAAGAGCATCTGGAGTCTCTCCGAGAGGTCGACAGTGCCGTGTCGCAGCTGCATGCGCTGGTCACCGAGAATTGCGGTGGGGGTCAGGTCAATCTGCTGGCATTCGGAGATCATGGGTTCGTCTCGGTGACCCAGAATATCGATGTTTCCGCGGCGCTGGCGGATTCGGGGCTGCGGGCGGGAAAGGACTACGTCTGCTTCCTCGACTCGACGATGGCGCGCTTCTGGTTTCCGAATCAGAGCGAAAATGCCCGCCAGCGCCTGATCGAGGTGATGGATGCTCTTGCGGGATTGACCCGGCTAGAGCCGGATCAGGCTCAGCGTTATCGCGCCTCTTTCGAGGATGTACAAAACTGGGACGAGTGCTGGGTCGCAGAGTCCGGCACGGTGATTCACCCTGATTTCTTTCAACCGTCGGAGCATCCGCTGGTCAAGGGGATGCATGGATACCGACCGGAGGTGCGGGAGAACCACGCAGCCTGGGCTCTGGCCGGACCCGGTTGCGACCTGTTGGGCGGAAAGCTCGCCGAGCCCTTGGCGATGCCACGACTGTTCGACATCAGCTGTCGTCTGCTCGGCCTTCCGCCGGTCTTTCGGCAGGAACAGCCGATGCACTACACGATCCACTGCGATGCGCTGATCGATGCACGAATCCAGCGGGATCTGGACTGGATCAAGGGTAAATTGCTGGAGCGCTTGCCGGAGCTGGAGGGGCTGATACTCGCGGGTTCGTTTGCTCGTGGGGAGGGCACGGTCATCGGCGATGGCGAGGGGGGGGTGAGGCCATTCAATGACTACGACCTGGTCGTGATACACCCGCCAGGTCCGCAACGGGATGACCTGGTAACCTACAGCCGCTCGCTGTCGGATCAGCTGGGGTTCAGGCACCTGGACACACTGCCTTTCGATAGCTCCCAGCTGCAACGCTCGGGCTCCCAGATGTTTTTCGTCGATTTACGGGCATATGGACGGGTGCTGCACGGCGATCCCGAGCTACTCAGCTCCATTCCTCCTCGTCCGGCCGATAGTCTGCCGCTGGGGGAGGCGCGGGTATTACTGTTCAACCGGCTAACCTGTGGTCTGGAAAACAGCGACGGGTCGCTCCTCGACGACTCCGAAACCGACCCGCAGAGAATACTGGAGGCCGACTTCATGTCGGCCAAGCTGGTTCTCTGCGCAGCTCACGCTCGTCTTCTTCAGCGGGGTCGGCATGCGACGAGCACTGGCCAATGCCTCACGCTGTTCGGCGAGCTGTATGCGGACGAGCCGGAGGCTGTCACCCTGGTCGAGCGTTACATCATGTTCAAGCTGGATCCAGTTGGCCATCCGCTTCCGGGCAGCGTGGGACAGCGCTGGAGCGAATCCAGGGATTTCTACCTGGAGTCGATCCGGCGTCAGCTCGATCTACCCGCAGGGGATCAGGCATTGATCGCGTTCACGCGGGAGCACTGTCGCTGGAGCCTGCGCAGCAGGCTGCGGCTGGTGTGGCACCGGTTGGGCCGCCGTCAACGCAGTGTCGAGGACATCAGGGGGTTCTACCGGCATCGCGACATCGAGGCGGCGGAATTGCTGGTCATGGCGGCACCGAGTGTTGGTGGGTTTTCTGGCGCCATCCTCGTCGAGGCGGCTCGGCGGCTGCGGCGACATGGCGAACTCCCGGCGGAAGACTGGGACACGCTGCGCGAGCGGGTGGTCGCACTCGACCACCACTATCTGCATCTGATTCGGTAGCCGCCGTGTCCCGGTTGCGTGCGTGGTGGAAGGCTGCCTGGTCGTGGACCGACAGGAAGCGGCAGGCACCGCATCGCGCGCTTATCGCCGAGAGATGAGGTAGATCACCAGGTTCTCGGTCTTTTGTACGGCGCCGGCGTTGTCCAGGCCCTCCACGGTGATCGTCAACATGGTGTCCTTGTTGGAGGGCGGCAGGAGCGCCCTGATTCTCGTGGTCGGTCAGGCCGTTGCGATCGATCCGGCGAACAGTCTGGGGAAAGTGTGCGCCGCTGACCCTGATCTGATGCACGCCCCAGCTGGTGACTCGTAAGGTCACCGCCTTGGCGACATCGAAGAAATGCTGGGTCAGCCCATCACTGAAACGGGCCGAGACGCTGTAGCGAGCTGGCCTGGCCGGGCTGATCCAGGTGCAACGGCCTGATCTTTCCCTTTCCTTGATTTCTTGTTAGCTTGCCACCCGCCGTAACTGGGTTTCAGCTGGGCTCGCCCCGGTCCCGGCTTGCCCTGGGTCTGTGCGCTCGGGTAAGCACGGGCGATCACTCGGGCATTCGGACCACGTGCTGGCTTTAGGCGGACTCGCTCAGCTGGGATCATCTCCGAGAGCCCGCCGATGTCGTCTAACCCTAAAGGTAGGCTAGATTTCTGGGGTATGTCAAGGTCACTGTCACTTCCGGCAGGATCCCGACCCCACTGGAGATGCGCGGGGGGATGATGTGCGCTACCGAATGTGGTAATCTAATTTAGGGCTGTGTACCGTGGGCAACCGTTAGTACGACAGTAGAAAGATGTCTATGTTTCATCAGATTCGTTCGATGGCAGGACGGGTAAATAGCTACTTCCGGCGGGGCGATTATACGCTGCTCCATCTGCTTGCTCATCCAAGGGTCCTGGCCAACTAT
>CAZANL010000109.1:0-1372 GCA_964486115.1 uncultured Planctomycetota bacterium | reverse complement strand
ACCGGCAGCTACGCCAGAAGCGAACTCGGATCACGGCCCACCCGACCGACCTGGACTTCGAGATAACCAACGCGTGCAACCAGGACTGCGTGCAATGCTATCGGCACGTGGTCAAGCCCTACAATCCATCAGTGCTCAGCCCCGAGAACTTCGAGAGGATACTCCGGAAATTCCCCCACATTACCAACCTGAGTCTGAACGGATTTGGCGAGCCACTGCTGAATCGTGACATCATCCGGTTGATTCGGCTCGCCAAGCGTGGCCGGCCTTATCTGCGAGTCTTTTTTCATACCAACGGCGAGTTCTTGACCCCTGAGCTGAGCCGGGAGCTGGTCGAATCCGGACTGACCCGGATTTCGCTCTCGATCGATGCGGCCGAGCAGGAGGCCTACGAGAAAATCCGTCTCGGGGGCAAATGGAAGCGCCTACAAGCGGGGCTGCACAACATCGTTGAAGCCAAGCGATCGGTCGGCAGCGCACTGCCGATCATCTGTGCCTCCTACTCGGTGATGGCCGAGAACTACGGCCAGCTACCCCAGTTCGTCGAGATGGTCGCCCGGGCCGGCGAGGATATGATCGGTCCGGTTCGGTTCGTCAGCTCCAAGTGGGGCTACCGCCCGGTGATCTATCGCGAGGGAATAATGGAGGAAATCGCTCGGGCTCGGGAAGTCCTGGCCAGGTCGTCCCTCGAACCGATCCAGTTTCCGGTTCCCGAGGATGTGGATCGCTGGATCGAGGGAGAGTTTCGCGACGAATTCGGCGGCGACGAGTACGGCTGCCGAGCCCGCTGGTCGCTCGACCCGGTGGTCCACCTGTCGGTCGATGGGAGCCTGCTGCTGTGCTGTGAGCGGCCCTATCCCGAAGAGGTCAACCTGGGCAACTTTCTCCACCAACCGTTCCGCGAGGTCTGGAATTCGCCCCAGGTTCAGCGGGCTCGCCATCAGTTCTACCATCGTCATCAACCCCATTCCGCCTGTGAGGGGTGCGGCTGGTTGACCCCCGAGGACATGGTGCTGCTCTCCGAGCCGGCGACCAGCTCGCCGGCGAAAAGTGCGGGAACCTTTGCTATTCCCGATCCGCCGCACTGGGTCCGAGCCCGCCAGAAAGCCAAGCGGGTCCGAGTGCGGAGCGGCTGTCAGGAGAGTGGCTAGTCCGCCTGGGGCTTGCTGCTGGAGAAGAAGCAGTAGTCGCGCCCTGCGCTACTTCGAGGCTTTCTGTTTCCAGGTCTTCTCGAAGAAATCGAGGACTTCCCGGACGCAGTCCGCGTGGGCCTTCTTGGGCAGGTTGATTCGCTTGACGTTCTTGTAGCCCAGCGCCTTGGTGGCCCGCTTGGCGGCCTCCCACTGGGGGTTCATGATCAGCTTGAGGTAGC
>CAZANL010000108.1:3723-10397 GCA_964486115.1 uncultured Planctomycetota bacterium | reverse complement strand
TCGTGGACCAGATCTTGGATGGACTCGCCTGATGCCCCAGTTCGAGCCCATTCTGAGCAGACACATCGGCGTCGACGGCGCCTGGGAGCTCAAGGCCTACAAGAAGGACGGTGGATACAAGGCGCTCCGCAAGGCGCTCAAGATGGCGCCCAAGGAGGTGGTCGACGAGGTCGCTGCCTCGAACCTGCGCGGGCGGGGAGGCGCCGGCTTTCCCGCTGGGCGCAAGTGGGGTTTTCTCCCGCCCGACAGATACCCGCGCTACCTGGTGATCAACGCCGACGAGAGTGAACCCGGCACCTTCAAGGACCGGGCCTTGATGGAGTGGGATCCGCATCTGTTGCTCGAAGGTTCGTTGATCACCGCCTACGCGATCGAAGCGGAAGCGATCTACATCTACATTCGTGGCGAGATGCCGCTGGCGTTCGAGCGGCTCGAGCAGGCGATCGCCGAGGCGCGCAAGGCGGGTCTGGTCGGCAAGAAGATCGCCAAGCAGGATTTCAACTGTGAGATCTACGTCCATCGCGGAGCCGGGGCCTATATCTGCGGTGAGGAGACGGCGCTGCTGACCTCCCTCGAAGGCAACCGGGGATATCCGCGGCTCAAACCGCCGTTTCCGGCGGTCAAGGGTGCTTTTGGCCAGCCGACGATCGTCAACAACGTCGAGACGATCTGCAACGTGCCGTGCATCATCGAGCGCGGCGCGGACTGGTACAAGGCGATCGGGCCGGAGTCGGGGCCAGGACCCAAGCTCTATTGTGTCTCGGGTCACGTCCGGCGGCGAGGTCTCTACGAGCGTCCGATGGGCTACAACCTGAAGACGCTGATCTACGAAGACTGCGCTGGCATTCGTGACGACAATGCCCTCAAGGCGGTGATCCCGGGTGGATCTTCGGTGCCGATCTTGCGGGCCGACGAAGTGGACGTCGCGCTGGACTACGACTCGTTGTCCGCCATCGGCTCTTTGCTCGGCTCGGCAGGCGTCATCGTGATGGACCAGACGGTCTGCATCGTCGATGCGCTGCTGAACCTGATGCGCTTTTATCATCACGAGTCGTGTGGTCAGTGTACCCCCTGTCGCGAGGGGACGGGCTGGGTCACCAAGCTCTGCCGTCGGATCGAGAACGGGGAAGCGCACCCGGGTGACGTGGACCTGTTCTTCGACATCAACCGGCAGATGTACGGTCAGTTTCCCGAGGGCGAGGACTTCCGCACGCGCTGGGTGTTCGGCAAGTGGGGGATGACGATCTGTCCGCTGGCCGATGCGGCGGTGATGCCCGCCCGGACTTACGTGGAGAAGTTTCGCGAGGAGTTCGACGCTCACATCGTCGGCAAGGGCTGCCCGCTCAAGAAGAAGGCGGTGATGGTGTGACGGAGCGCGTCAAGATCACCCTCGACGGCACCGAGGTGGAGGTCCGGACCGACCAGTCACTGCTCAAGGGCGCCCTCGACGTCGGGGTCGAGGTGCCCCACTTCTGCTATCACCCGGGGTTGACCGTCGCTGGGAACTGTCGGATGTGTCTGGTCGAGGTGGAGAAGATGCCCGGCCTGCAGATCGCCTGCAACGTGATGCCTCGCGAGGGGATGGTCGTCACCACCAACAGCGAGCAGGTGCGGGCCGCGCGCAAGACGGTGATGGAGTTTCTGCTGATCAATCATCCGCTGGACTGTCCGACCTGCGACCAGGCGGGCGAGTGCTGGCTGCAGGACTATGCGTTCGAGCACGGACGTGACCAGGGCCGGTTCGAAGAGGACAAGGTCTTCAAGCCGACCAAGGCGGTGGGGCCGAGTGTGTCGCTGTGGGCCGAACGCTGCATCTCCTGCACACGCTGCGTCCGTTTCCTCGATGAGGTCTCCGGCACCGGCGAGTTGACCATCGTCAACCGTGGCGATCACAGCTATGCCGATATCTGCCCGGGCTTCGAGGTGGACAATCCGCTGGCCGGAAACGTGGTAGATGTCTGTCCTGTCGGTGCGCTTTGCAGTCGGGACTTTCTCTATCAGGCTCGGGTCTGGTGGTTGCGCAGTACCGAATCGGTCTGCGGCGACTGCGCCAAGGGATGCAACGTCTATGTGGATCAGCAGGATGGTCAGGTCGAGCGGCTGCGCCCGCGGACCAACGAGGCGATCAACGGCTACTGGATGTGCGACTACGGTCGCGAGAGCTACAAGCCGCTGCGAGCCAACCGACTGACTGCCCATCGAGTGGCAGACCGTGAGGCATCTCTGCAGCAAGCGATCACGGCGGCCGTTCAGCTGCTGCAGGAGGCGGATTCGGTTGTCGGGGTCGGCTCGTTCTGGTCGACCTGCGAGGAGATGTATCTGGTCGGTGAGGTGGTCGGGCGGCTGGGCGGCAAGGTGATTGGTTTTCTCGGCAAGAGCACGGAGAAGAAGCTCGAGTTTCCCGGCTTCAGCATTCCGGGGGATCGCAACCCGAATCGGGCTGGGGCCCGGAAGCTCTACTCGGCGCCGTCCAAGGTGGACACGATCAGCAAGCTGATCAAGAAGCTGCCGAAGAAGGCCGCGGTGCTGCTCGTCTGCCGGATTCCCGAGTACGACCCACCACAGAAATTGCTGGATGCGCTGGACGACCGCGCGGTGGTGCTGCTCCACACCCACGCGGGGGCACTGGCCGACGAGGCCGACGTGGTGTTCGCTGGTTCCTGCCACATGGAAGAGGACGGCAGCGTGATCAACGAAGGCGGCGTCTTGCAGAACATGACCGCGTCGGTTCGGCCGCCGGGTAGGGCCGGGCCGGGAGTGGCGCTGCTGCAGCGACTGGTCGGGATTCTCGGCGGAGAATCGGTGCAGCCGCTTTCGGCCGGTGCGATCGCTCGCCAGATGGGGGTCTGTTCCTGATGGCCGATCTGATCAAGATCCTGATTGCGCTGGGTGTGTTCATCAACATCGTGCCGCTGATGGTGATCATCGAGCGACGTGTCTCGGCCAAGATCCAGAAGAGAATGGGTCCCAACCGAGTGGGTCCGTTCGGGATCTTGCAGCCTCTGGCCGACGCGATCAAGCTGATCACCAAGGAAGATCTGACCCCGGGTCACGTGAACAAGTGGGTCTACCGGCTGGCTCCTGCGGTGGTGATGCTGCCGGGTGCTCTGGCCTTCGCTGTGATTCCGTTTGGCAGTCAAATGGCGGTCGGTGGAAAGGTGATCAACCTGCAGATCGCCGACCTGAATGTAGGCTTGCTGTTCGTGCTGGCGATCACCAGCATGGGCGTCTACGGGATCTCTTTCGGCGGCTGGGCCTCGAACAACAAGTACAGTCTGTTCGGTGGTGTGCGCTCGACGGCGCAGCTGGTCAGCTACGAGGTGGCGATGAGCATCGCGCTGGTTGCGGCGCTGATGACCACCGGAACGATTAACCTGCAGGAGATCGTCCGGGGTCAGACCGGCAGCATGCTGGGCGGTTGGCTGCCAGCCTGGAATGTCTTCAAGCAGCCGATCGCCGCGGGCATTTTTTTTATCGCGATGTTCGCCGAGACCAACCGACTGCCTTTTGACCTGGCGGAGTGCGAGGCGGAGCTGATTGGTGGTTATCTCACCGAATATGGTTCGATGAAGTTCGGGCTGTACATGATGGGTGAGTTCCTGGCGATGGTGACGATGAGTGGGCTGATGGTCACGGTCTTCCTGGGAGGCTGGCATTTTCCGGGCATCGACCCCACGAGCACCTCGGTTGCCGTCGGCTTGTTGACCTGCCTGATATTCCTGACGAAAGTGATGACGCTGATGTTCATCTTCGTCTGGGTCCGCTGGTCGCTGCCTCGGTTTCGGTACGACCAGCTGATGAACTTAGGCTGGAAAGTGCTGATCCCGATTGGTCTGGCCAACATTGCGCTGACCGGCATTCTGGGGACGATTTGATGGCCGACAGTCCACGCACGACGAGCGGGTTTCTCGACTGGCTCGCCCTCCCGGCGATCCTGGCCGGGCTGGGGCTGACCTTCAAGGAGATGATCCGCAGCATCCGCAAGCCGGTCACGTTGGAGTATCCAGAGAAGCGGCACCACGTCCCCGCTGGATATCGAGGGGAGCATCGGCTGAAGAAGGATCCACTGGGCCGGGTCAAGTGTGTCGCATGTTACATGTGCGCAACCGCTTGCCCCTCGCGCTGCATTCGTATCGTTGCCGAAGACGCTCCCTGGGACGACCGGGACAAGAAGCCGGCAGCCTTCGAGATCGATCTGATGCGCTGCATCTACTGCGGGATGTGCGAGGAGGCCTGCCCCTGTGATGCCATCGAGTTGACCGGCACCTACAACCAGGTGGCGACCAGCCGCGATGAGAAGATTCATGACATGGAGCGGCTGCTCAACTCCTAGACCAATGCCAGAGACCCTCTTCGTCCTGCTCAGTATGCTCGCGCTTGGTTCGGCGGTATACGTCGTCACCGCGCGCAACCCCGTCTATGCTGTCATCGGGCTGATGGCGTTCTTCCTGGCCATCTCGGGGATGTATGTGCTGCTCAAGGCGCCATTCCTCGCGGCGGTGCAGGTGATCGTGTACGTCGGCGCGATCCTCGTGTTGTTCTTGTTCGTGATCATGCTGTTCGACCTGCGTGAACTGGAGAGCGAAGGCTGGCGTCTGTCCGGGATGACGCTGGGAGTGACTGCTCTGCTGGTCTCGCTGATGGGTGGGCTAGCGATCGTGCCCGTTCTGCGAGCCGTGAAATCGGTCGACAGCGGTTGGGGGCGGATCTCTAGTGACTTCGGCAGCACAAAGTCGCTGGCGATGCTGGCCTACCAGCAGTATCCGCTGCCCATCGAATTGATCTCGCTGCTGTTGCTGGCGGCGATCATTGGTGCTGTGGCCTTGGCCAAGCGGCGCTTCGACAGCGGCGAGGAGACAACCTGATGTTCTCGCCAACCAGCTGTGTGTTGCTCTCCGGAGCGCTGCTGATGATCGGTGCGTTTGGCGTGATCGCTCGCCGCAACCTGATCATCGTGTTGATGTCGGTGGAGATCATGCTGGCGGCGGGGTCCCTGGCGCTGGTCGCCTTTGCCCGGATGCATGGTGGTGCGGCAGGCCAGCACGGCCACGTAATGGTGCTGTTCACGATGGCTGTATCTGCTGCCGAAGCCAGCGTCGGACTCGCCATCATGATTGCGCTGTTCCGCCAGCTGCGGACGGTCGACTCCGATCAAGCGGACAGGATGAGGGGATAGATCGTGGATCCTATTCGCGAGAGCTACCTGATCGGCACCATTCCGATGTGGCCGATGCTGACCTGTGTCTTGCTGGGTCTGTTCGGGCGCAAGCTCTCGGAGCGCTGGGTCACCCTGATAGCGGTTGCGGGACCACTGGCCTCATTCGTGAACGGAGTGGCGCTGTTCTGGGGGATGAACAGCGGCGCGGGAGTCGGCGCTACCTGCGAACTGTATGAGTGGTTCTCGGTCGGCACGCTGTCGGTCAAGGTGGCGTTCAGCTGGGACTCGCTCTCGGCGGCGATGGTGCTGGTGGTCAGCGGAGTCGGTTCGCTGATTCACGTCTACAGCGCGGGCTACATGCACCACGACAAGGGCTTCGCTCGGTTCTTCACGTATCTCAACCTGTTCACCGCGATGATGCTGGTGCTGGTGTTGGCGGAGAACCTGCCGCTGATGTTCGTCGGCTGGGAAGGCGTGGGACTGTGTAGCTACCTGCTGATCGGTTTCTGGTTCGAGGACAGCGCCAATGCGGCGGCGGGGATGAAGGCCTTTCTCGTCAACAGAGTTGGTGACGCGGCCTTCCTGATGGGCATGTTCCTCGCATTTCAGGCGTTCGGCAGCCTGTCGTTCAGTGACCTGGCTGCGGGCAACGCACCTCCGGGCCTGACGGCGGAGATGGCGACCGCGATCACCCTTCTGCTCTTCGTCGGTGCGTGTGGTAAGAGCGCGCAGATCCCGCTCTACGTTTGGCTGCCCGATGCGATGGCCGGTCCGACGCCCGTGTCTGCGCTGATCCATGCGGCGACAATGGTCACTGCCGGCGTCTACATGATCGGCCGGCTGAGCGCGTTGTTCTTCTTCGCGCCGATCACGGGCACGATAATCGCCATCGTGGGTGCCTGCACGGCCTTCTTTGCCGCAACGATCGCCTTGGCGCAGAACGACATCAAGAAAGTGCTGGCCTATTCGACGATCAGTCAGCTGGGCTACATGTTTGTCGCGATGGGGCTCGGCGCCTATGGCGCGGGAATGTTCCATCTGGTGACACACGCCTTTTTCAAGGCGCTGCTGTTTCTGGGCGCCGGCGCGATCATTCACGCGCTGGGCGGGGAGCAAGACATGAGGCGGATGGGCGGACTGCGGCACAAGCTGCCGCTGGTCTACATCTGTTTCCTGGTTGGCGCGGTCGCGCTTTCAGGGCTGCCGCCGCTGGCGGGATTTTGGAGCAAGGATCTGATCTTGGAGAATGTGCTGGCCCACGCGCTGGACGGCCACGGGAGCTCCTGGATGGTCTACTGTTTGTGCGTGGGTGGGGCCTTCCTCACCGCGTTCTACAGTTTTCGGATGGTGGCGATGACCTTCTTCGGCGAGCCGGCGGATGTGACGCACGAGGGTGGTCATGACCCGAGCCTGGGCATGTCCGCCGTGCTGCTGGTGTTGGCGGCCCTGTCGATCCTCGGCGGGTTGCTCAACCTGCCGGCGTTCGCGGGTTCCTCGGGTCAGCTGATGACTCACT
>CAZANL010000108.1:1488-3713 GCA_964486115.1 uncultured Planctomycetota bacterium | reverse complement strand
CTCTGCGGTGTGCTGCTGGGCTTCGGGGCCTACACGTCTGGCCGGGCTGCCTGGCGGGCGATGTTCCAGAAGGGTGTGCTGGCCACCTTGACCGTGGGCAGTCGGGCTGCGTGGTACGTGGACGAGATGCTGGCTGCCGCATCGCGCTGGGTCTCGTTGGCCACCGCCAAGGTGCTGCTCTCGGTCGATCAGTACGGCATCGACAGATTCGTCAACGGGCTGCCCCATGGGTTCAGGATGGTGGGGCAGGAGCTGCGACGCGGGCAGGCTGGTCGGCTACAGGGTTATCTGATGCTGTTCGGCCTCGGGGTCGTGGCGATCTTCGCCTATCTCTTTGGCATCTCGGCATTGCTTCCGTGGGTCAGTTCCCCATGACATTCAACTTCGCGATTCTCAGCTGGCTGTTGTGGGGCCCGATGATCGGGGCCGTCGTGATCGCCACGTTGGACCGACACAACCGGATCGGCATACGCTCGGTGGCCTTCCTGAGCAGTGCGGCCGTCTGGCTCGTCTCGCTTCCTCTGGCGTGGGTCTTCCGTCCGGAGTTACCGGGCCTACAGTTTGTCGTTCGCATCCCGTGGATCAACAGCCTGGGCATTCACTACGGGCTTGGTTTGGACGGGATCTCCATCTTGCTGGTGTTGCTGACCACCTTTCTCTCTCCACTGGTGATCCTCTCTACCTTCAGCCAGATCGAGACGCGTCTCAAGGAGTTCTACATCGCCTTCCTGATGCTCGAGACGGGGATGCTCGGGGTCTTCATGGCGACCGACCTGTTTCTGTTCTACGTCTTTTGGGAGGCGATGCTGCTGCCGATGGTGCTGCTGATCGGCGTCTGGGGCGGCAGGCGGCGGATATTTGCGGCGGTCAAGTTCTTCCTGTTCACGATGGTTGGCAGTCTGGTGATGCTGCTGGCCGTGCTCTATGTCTACAAGTTGGCCGGTACGTTCGAGATCGCTCAGATCCCGGCCGCTCTGGTCAAGGCTGGATTGTCGGCTAGAGAGGAACTACTGCTGTTCGGTGCCTTTGCACTCTCTTTCGCGATCAAGGTGCCGATGTTCCCATTTCACACGTGGCTGCCGGATGCGCATGTCGAGGCCCCGACCTCCGGCAGTGTGATGCTGGCCGGTGTGCTGCTCAAGATGGGAACGTATGGCTTCATACGCTTTTGCTTGCCGCTGTTTCCCTCTGCGAGCCAGTCGATGGCGCCTCTGTTCTGTGCGCTGGCTCTGGTGGGCATTGTCTATGGCGCTTTCCTGGCACTGGCCCAGAGTGACCTCAAGAAGCTGGTGGCCTACAGCTCGATCAGCCATCTGGGGTTTGTCGTTTTGGGGATATTCGCCTCGGTGTTGACCACGTCCGCAGGGCAGCCGAGCCATCTCGCGCTCTCTGGCTCGGTGATCCAGATGGTGGCCCACGGCCTGACGACGGGCGCGCTGTTCCTGCTGGTCGGAATGATATACGAGCGGCGGCACACTCGCGAAATTGGCGAGTACGGCGGGCTGGCCAATCAGGTGCCGGTCTTTTGCACGATGCTGCTGATCGTCACGCTCGGTTCGATCGGGCTGCCTGGTCTGGCCGGCTTCGTCGGGGAGTTCCTCATCCTGCTGGGCACCGCCGAGGCGCACTGGTTGCTGGCGGCGGTCGCCGTCAGCGGTGTCGTTTTGGGTGCGCTCTACATGCTGTACATGGTGCACCGTGTGGTCTGGGGCAAGCTGACCAATCCAGCGAACGAGGGGCTCGAGGATCTGACCGGCATGGAGAAGGCCTACATGCTGCCGATTCTAGTGATGATCTTTGTGCTGGGGCTGTTTCCGGGAGTGTTCGTCGATCAGGTCGAGAAGTCGAGCGAAGCAGTGATCAAGCAGGTCGACGTGGGGGCGGCGAAGCTGCGCGAAGCCCGAGAGCGTGACCTTCGACGAGCGAAAGGGCGCCAACGATGAGCGTCAGCCTGCTCGACATCAAGCTCTACCTGCCCGTGATCGTGCTGGCGGCCTGGAGCATGCTCGTCCTCGGGGTGGGACTTTTTCTGTCGCGCCGTCGCTCGGGAAGCGTGCTGGCCTACCTGTCACTACTCGGTGTGGCTCTCTCGATTGGAGCGCTGATCTGGCTCTGGCACAGCCACGCAGTCTGGAGCACGACCCGACATGCCTTCGGCGGTGCTGCCACGGTCGATCCGGTGGGAGTGTTCCTCTGTCTGCTGGTGCTCGCGGCGACCGCCTTGG
>CAZANL010000108.1:0-1478 GCA_964486115.1 uncultured Planctomycetota bacterium | reverse complement strand
GCCCTGCTGATGGGGCCCGGATTGATGGGAGAGGATCACTCCCGATATGCAATCCTGCACGGTGAGTACAGCAGCATGGTGCTACTGGCCAGCGCCGGTGTGATGGCGATGATCCTGACCACCAACCTGATCGTGCTCTTTCTGGCGCTCGAGACCTTCTCTGTCTGCCTCTATGTCCTGGCCGGGATCGATCGTCGGGAAATCCGTTCGAGCGAGGCGGCGCTGAAGTACTTCGTTCTCGGCGCTTTCTCTTCGGCTTTCCTGCTTTACGGAATCGCGCTCTATTTTGGCGCGACTGCCAGCTTCAGCCTGAGGGGCATGTATCCGGGGGCCAACCAGACCCTGCTGCTGGCGGGGTTGATCTTCTTGCTGGTGGGCATGGTGTTCAAGGTGGGCGCGGTTCCGTTCCACTGGTGGGTGGCTGACGTCTACGAGGGCGCTCCGACCGCGATCACCGGCCTGATGGCCAGCGTGGTGAAGGTGGGAGGGTTCGCTTTTCTGCTGCGAGTTTTACTGGGAGCGTATCATGCACCGCAGCAGGTCGACTCCTGGATGCCACTGCTGTGGACGATCTCGGCAGCGACGATGCTCTACGGGGCACTGGTGGCGCTGTGGCAAACCAACTTCAAACGGCTACTGGCCTATTCATCCATTGCACACTCGGGTTACTTGCTGATTGGATTTGTCGTGATGGGGCGTGACGGTGGACATGGTATCGCCGGAAGTGCGATTCCGTTTTACCTGACGGCCTATACTTTCATGACGGTGGGTGCCTTTGCCTGCCTGGCATCGCTTCAACGCAATGGCGAGGAGCTCGAGAAGATCGAGGATTACCGGGGGCTGGCTTACCGTCGTCCGTTCACTGCATTTGCGCTGGCGGTGTTCCTCGTCTCTCTGGCCGGCCTGCCGCCCACCGGGGGCTTCATCGCCAAGTTCTATCTGTTCAAGGGTGCGATCGACGTCGGGCTCTATGGTCTGGCTGGCATCGGGGTGCTGACCTCGATGATTGCGCTGTACTACTATTTGAAGATCATCATCCTGAGTTACATGCACGAGCCGACCGAGACTTTCACCGAGGATTTTGATCCCTGGGGCGTGCGCTGGGCGATTGGTTTGGCACTCACCGGAGTGATGATGATCGGCCTGTTTCCTGGCCCGCTTCACGGGGCCTTGTTGCGCGTTGCAGCCCAAATGACGCCGGGCTGGTAGGAGGATACGATGGACAAACGGATCACGAGCATGGTCAAGAGGACGCAGGGTATCCTGCGCTTCTACTGCCAGTGTGGTCAGATGGGCATCGCTCGCAAGCATGAGAGTGGCGAGGAGTGGGAGTGTTCGCGCTGCGGAGAAAAGCGTCCAGTTCCCGAGATGTCAGAGACGATCCTGGCGGTCGATCCGGCTGAGATGGAGCCGGCATCCGCGGAGACGGAGCGGAATTTGGACCCTCAGGTCAAGCTGCTGGGAGAACAGTTGATCGA
>CAZANL010000107.1:4513-10400 GCA_964486115.1 uncultured Planctomycetota bacterium | reverse complement strand
TCTTCGGAGCCTTCTTCACGGGCTTCTTCGGAGCCTTCTTCACGGGCTTCTTCGGCTCCTTGCTCGGGCCCTTCTTCGGGGTCTTTGCCCCCCGCTCCTTGCTCTTCTCGAGCCTCTCCTGCTTTTCCCGCTCGGCATCACGCTGTTCGCGCAGCACATCGCGCTTGGCCTGCTTCCAGGCCTCGACCACCTTGTCCCACTGCGGGACCTTGCGGTCGGCGTAGTAACTGGTGAAGCGGCCCTTGAGCAACGCAAAGAGGGTGAAGCCGTTCGGGTGCTCGGCCTGCGCCCTGCGGATCTTGTCCTCGTGGTCCGCCTCCGCGAAGACCTCATCCGGGGTTGGCGACCCCGGCCAGTCGTGGGTCCAGGAGGTGCTCGAGGAGCGAATCAGCGGTTGAAACGTCACGTCCTTGCTCTTCTGCTCCGACGGCTCCAGCGGACTGGCCAGCAGCGAGATCACCTTGTTCACACGCTGCACGAATGGGTAGTCGGCACTGTGACGGCGCCGGCTGCTGATCACGGCGAAAGGCAGCTTGTGCTCGACCACCTCCTGAACCCAGACTCCCGCGACCCGCTTGGCCACCATTCGGCGCTGGGTGATCACGTCGTTCAGGTCGTAGACGAACGAGCTTTTCTGCTTCACACCGTAGTGGGCCAGGATCTCCTCCAGCCCGCTCTTCTTTTTCCCGAAGACATGGCTCACTCGGCGCAGCATGTCGGTCTTGCGCTCGATCCAGCGGGACTCCAGACAGAACACGACACGACCCCCGCGCATGATGAACTGATCGATCGCGTATGCCGCCTTGGGGTCGAGCTCCTTCGGCCCGACGACGAACACCACGTCCACGTCTTCGGGAACGGAGTAGGCCACGCTGATCGGCTTGACCTCTTGCTTACCGGGCTCCTTGAACATCTCGGCCGAGGGCTCGCCTCCCAGGTCGAGCCGGCGCACCTCCGCCACCTTCTCCAGCAGCTGCTTGACCTGCTGGTAACCACCACGCTCCGTCATCTTCTGCTGCGGATCGCCGAACAAGAAAGCCACCTGGATCAGCTTGCTGCGACGCATGCGCTTGAGGGTGCGGGTCAGCTCGTATTCCAGGCTGGCCACCTCCCGCAGCCCGTTGATCACGGCGGTCTTTTCGGCGTAGACCACCTTGATCGAACTGATGAAGCGATAGCGCTTGACCTCGTCGCCCCGCTTGACCTCCTCGATCAGCGTGGTCACGCCCTCGGACTTATCCCAGTCTTCCTGCCTCTTGTCGCTGACCTCCTTGGCTCCCGTCACCGGATCCACGACCTCATAGGACAGCTGTCCGCCCGCGTAATTCTGATACTCCTTGAGCAGATCCTCGACGTTCTGTCTCAGCGAAGCGTATTGGGGCTGCGGCGGCAACGCGTTCTCGCTCAGAAAGTAGGTCAGCTTGATCTTGTAGGGCAGATCTTGGACCGACTCACGCGAAACCGTCTCGAGCGTGTAGAGCTTGTTGCTGTTCATATCCAGCCGGTGGTACCAACGCCCCGCGAGCAGATTGAGAGAGATCAGGATCGCGGCCCACAGCGCGCAGACCACGACAGCATTGAGCCGAAAGACCAGACGTGTTTGTTTCATCTATCGCTCCCCTAGGCGTACCGGTAGGAACCGACCACGTACCGGTTCAACACCAGGAAGAAGAAGATCAAGGACGTGAAGTAAACCATGTTGCGGGTATCGACCATCCCGCGCGAGACACTCTCGAAGTGAGGCAAAAAGCCAAAACTGAGCGCGAAGGTCCTCAGCGCGGTCCAGTCCTTCGGAATGCGTGCGATCGTGTCGGACCAGCCGATCGCCAGCAGAGCCGCACAAACCAGCACGGTAATGATCAGGCTGAGCAGCTGGTTGCGTGAGAGCGCCGAGATGCACATGCCGATCGCCAGATAGGCGCCACCCAGCAGGAAGCTGCCCAGGTAGCCACCCACCACCGGCCCGGAATCGAGCGGACCGAGAGCGCTGATCGAGAGCGGAATCACGCACGTGCCCAGCAACGCCAGGCTGAGGAAAGCCCAGGCCGCGCAAAACTTGCCGAGGATCACCTCGGTCGGACGGAAGGGCAAGGTCATCAGCAACTCGATCGTGCCCTCGGTCCGCTCCTCACTCCAGATGCGCATCGTGATCGCGGGGACCAGCACCAGGAAGCAGAGCGGAACCGCCTCGAAGAAGCGCCGCATCGAGGCCTGCCCCTCGCCAAAGAAATCCTGGATGAAGATGAAAACCGACGACATCAGGATCAGAAACGCGATCAAGAATACGTAAGCAATCGGCGAACTGAAGTACCCCGAGAACTCCTTGCGAGCCACGACCCAGGTATTGCGCAAGAACATTGAACTATGCCCCCGTTAGCTTGTGAAAGACCTCTTCGATCGAGAACCGCTCGGGCGCCAGCTCGGTCAGCCGGCAGCCGTGCTGTGCCGCCAGCTCGAAGATGGCGCCTCCCAGATCAGCGGCGGGACCGCTGACTCGGATACGCTGACCGCCGTTGCCCCGCTCCAGCTCGGCTATCCCCTCGACGCCGTCGAGCCCCTCGACCGCCTGGCGGAACGCATCGTTCTCCGCGGCGTAGCTCACGACGACGCTGCCCCCGGACGCCCGGGCCTGCAGGTCCTGGAGCGTACCGTCCGCCACGACTCGGCCGCGATTGATGATGATCGCCCGATGGCAGACCGCCGAGACCTCCGGCAAGATGTGCGTCGAGAGAATGACGGTCTTTTCCTCGCCCAGTTCGCGGATCAACGAGCGGATCTCGAGAATCTGGTTCGGATCGAGCCCCGTCGTCGGCTCGTCGAGAATCAGGATCTCGGGATCGTGCAGGATCGCCTGAGCCAGAGATACGCGCTGTCGAAACCCTCGCGACAGAGCGCTGATCGACTTGCGCAGGACGCCTGCGAGGCCGCATTTGCTGACGGCCCGCTCGATACAGGCGGTGGACTGACTTCCGAGATCACGCGCCTGCGCGATGAAGTCGAGGTAGTCCAGCACCCGCATGTTGTGATACAGCGGAGCGCTGTCCGGCATGTACCCCAGCATCCGCCGGACCTCGATCGGCTGCTCCTCGACATCCCGCCCTCCGATCACGACCCGGCCGCCATCAGGTGCCAGGTAGGTGGTCATCATCCGGATCGTCGTCGACTTCCCGGCACCGTTTGGACCAAGAAGGCCGACAATTTCTCCCCGCTTTATCGAGAAAGAGATGCCATCGACCGCTCGGGTCGGTCCATAGCTTTTTCTGAGATCTGTGGTTTCGATCATTGTGTGATGTTTGCCTGGTGCCAGATTAATAGAAAGGCGGCTATTTTAGGCGGCCTGAGTGACGTGTCAACCAGCCGAAAGTGTTACTCGGGTTCCTCTCCAAGCTCGCGTGCACGGCGGGTGGTGGTGACGATCGCCTTGATCAGCGCAACCCTCAGCCCGCCGACCTCCAGTTCCAGCAAGCCATCGATCGTACAGCCAGCCGGTGTCGTTACATCGTCTTTCAGCAGCGCTGGATGCTCATCCGTCTCCAACGCCAGCTTCGAAGCTCCAAGCATTGCCTGAGCAACGAGTTCCGTCGCAACCCGGCGAGGGAGGCCCATCTTCACGCCCCCCTCGGCCATCGCCTCGAGCACGACATACAGGAACGCCGGCCCAGAGGCCGACAGCCCCGTGACCGCATCCATATGGCGCTCCTCCAGAACCATGGTACGCCCAACCGCCTCGAAAAGCACCCGAGCCCGCACGAGATGTTCTGCCGTGGCGTGCAGGCCCGGAGAGACAACCGTCATCCCGGCACGGATGCGGGACGGCGTGTTGGGCATCGCCCGCACCACCGGCTGCTCCCGTCCGAGGGTCGTCTCGATCGACGAGATCGTCACCCCGGCCGCAGCCGAGATCAGCAGCGTGGAGGAGTCGAGGGAGCCTGCTATCTGCTCCAACACCTGGCCCAGCTTCTGTGGTTTGACCGCCAGCAGCACCACCTCGGCGCCCTTCACCGCCGCCACGTTGTCTGTCGTGACCTGCACGCCCAGCTGTTGGGCCAGGCGCTCCAGCTTCTGTGGGGTGCGAGCCGTGAGCGTCATTCTCTCGGGGGCTACGGTCCCCGACTCGAGCATCGCACAGGCCAGGGCCTCGCCCAGCTTGCCCGCACCGATGATCGCCAGCTTGTTGATTTCACTCATCCTACCAGCCTGACGCTGCCGCCAGGTCCTCCGCTGTGAGTAATCGCTGGATCGGAGGCACGACCGACACCAGCAGCTTGTCCACGTACTTCCGAATGGCTCTTCTCGGTGCCGGCCAAGCCCCCAACCCGGGCTCCAGCAAGACGCAGCTCCTCGACTGCCGACCGATTCGACCTTCCGCATGCCCTTGGACATCGGGATGATAGACACGACCGGCCCCACACGCAACGTCGTGTTATAGTTGTTTAGATGAGTAGCAGCAGCGGAATCCTCTTCAGATTGACGACGTTTGGCGAGTCCCACGGCGGCGGAATCGGCGTGGTGCTCGACGGCTGTCCGGCCGGAATATCGCTTGACGCGACGGACATCCAGATCCAACTCGACCGCCGACGACCCGGCCAATCGACGCTGACCACCCAGCGTCGGGAACTGGACACCGTCGAGATCATCTCGGGGGTCTTCGAGGGCCAGACCCTCGGGACGCCGATCGCGATGCTGGTACGCAATGCAGATGCCAGAGGCGCGGACTACGAAGCCCTCAAGGAACTCTACCGCCCCAGCCATGCTGATTTCACCTACCAGGCCAAGTTCGGCCGACGCGACTGGCGTGGCGGAGGGCGCGCCAGCGCGAGAGAGACGACCGGACGTGTGGCCGCCGGCGCGGTGGCACGAAAGCTGCTGGCCGGGCAGGGTGTCGAGATCCTGGCCTGGGTCGAGCAGGTGCGCGACATCTCGGCCACGATCGACCCCGAGACCGTGGCTCCCGGGCAGATCGAGGCCCATCCCACACGCTGCCCCGATCCCGAGGCTGCCGGATTGATGGCCGAGGCGATCGAAGCGATTCGCAAAGACGGAGATTCACTCGGGGGAGTGGTCGGCTTCGCGGCGCGAGGTGTTCCCGCCGGCCTCGGCGAGCCGGTCTTCGACAAACTGGAGGCGGAGCTGGCCAAGGCCATGCTCTCGATCCCTGCGGCCAAGGGGTTCGAGAGCGGCAGCGGATTTCGGGGCGTTCGGCTGACCGGTTCCCAGCACAACGACCCTTTCGAGACCCGCGACGGCAAAGTACGCACCCGCAAGAACGACTCCGGTGGAATTCAGGGTGGAATATCCAATGGGGAAACGATTTACGGCAGAGTGGCCTTCAAACCGACCGCCACGATCAACAAACCACAGGACACCATCGACATCCGGGGCAACCCCGCCGTGCTGAGGGCCAAGGGGCGACACGATCCCTGCGTCCTGCCTCGAGCGGTGCCAATCGTCGAGGCCATGCTAGCACTCGTCCTGGCTGACCACTGGCTGCGCTCTCAGGCCAGTAAAGGCTTGAAGCATTAGCGGATCACAGTAGGATCCTGCCCCTCATGGTCAATACGTTCGCACTCGAAGTCCTGAAGGCCGAAGCTTCGGCGATCGCGGCCCTCTCAGAGCTCCTCGACGAGGCCTTCGACATCGCTGTCCAGAAGATCCTGAGCTGCACGGGACGGGTCGTGATCACCGGAATGGGCAAGTCGGGGATCATTGGACAGAAGATCTCGGGCACGCTCTCGTCGACCGGCACCCCGTCGATTTTCCTGCACCCCGCCGAAGCTATTCACGGTGATCTGGGCGGCGTGGTGGAGCAAGATCTGGTGATCGCGCTCTCCAACAGTGGAGAGACCAACGAGATTCTCGGCCTGCTACCCGGCCTGAAGCAGCTCCC
>CAZANL010000107.1:0-4503 GCA_964486115.1 uncultured Planctomycetota bacterium | reverse complement strand
ATCACCTCCAAACCCGACTCTTCGTTGGCTCGGCACAGCGACGTGGTGCTCTGGATCGGCGACGTCGAAGAGGCATGCGCCCTGGGACTGGCTCCCAGCGTTTCGACGACCGTGATGCTGGCCCTGGGAGACGCGCTGGCGCTGACCGTCAGCCGCGACCTCAATTTCTCGCGAGAGAAATACGCCCAGTTCCATCCTGGGGGGAGTCTGGGCCGCAAGCTGTTGACGGTGGGTGAGGTGATGCGCAAGGGCTCCTCGAACCCGATCGTCGATCACTCAGCCACCGTGCTGGAAACGGCGAGCGCGATCATCCAGGCGAAATCGGGCGCAGCTTCCGTCGTCGAGCAGAGCGGGCGGCTCATCGGTCTGTTCACCGATGGCGACCTGCGGCGCCTGATCGTACGGGAGGGCGACCTGAGACAGGTGGCAGTCATCGACGTGATGACCCGCAACCCACTGACCGTCGGCCCGAAGATACTGGCCGCCGAGGGGCTAGCGGTGATGAAGGCCAACAAGGTCGACGAGCTGCCTGTCGTGGATTCCGACGGCAAACCGGTCGGCATGCTGGACGTTCAGGACCTGCTGGATGTTGGCCTCGTATGACCACACGGTTTATCATGTTTCATGGACTTACCAGGTCGCCATTGGATCGTCGTGGGCGACATCTAGCAACCGAGGAACGATAGCCATGGGACGCCATCTACTTGTTTTCCTGGTCTCGGCAGCTATCGGATTCGGCCTCTTGACCACCTTGACCGGCGGACCGACTCTCTCTCAGGAGATCCAGGACAACATCGTCAAGATCACGCCGGACGCCGTCAAGGGGTCCCCGACCAAGGTCACGGCGATCTCGATGAAGTGGAAAGGCCGCCCCATTGGGCTCACGCTCACACCGAATCAGGTCGTCGAGAAAGTCGATGTGCCGCTGGTCGACCCCGAGACACAACTAGAAGAGGGCCGGTTTCTGTTTGAAAGCGGGCGTTACGACACCCGCCTGAACCGACTGCGCGTGATCAAGCCGCGCCTGATCATGTGGTCTCTGGACCGCGAGCGCAAGCTGGTCAACAGACAGCGCCAGACCACTCTCGTCGCCGAGTACGGCCTGATCGACCCAGACTTCAAGCTGGCTGACATGTTCGATTACGTGACCGTCACCAGCGACTACAAGGACAGCCAGGGACTCCTTCAGACGACCCACCTGAGGTGCCATCTCCAGCAGAACCTGATCACGACCGACCGGACGGTGTCGATCACGTGGGGGGAGGACTTCAAGGTGATCGGAGAGGGATTGGAATCGACTCCCAAGACGGAGGAGATGACGATCCTGCGCAACGTGCTGGTCAGCCTGGTGCAGCGCGAGGGTAAGATAGCGATGCCTTTCACAGCGGTCAGCCGGAAACCGAAGACGACCCCGGTCACCGCCAAGCCGACTCGACCGACCAAGATCATCTCGACCTGTGACGGCAAGATGGTTCTCAAGCGACTCACCGGCAAGGCCTACCAGGTCACATTATATCGCAATGTCGAGGTGATCCGGGGCAAGGGACGGATCCGCTCCCAGGTCTTGCAGCTGGGGTTCGAGCACGTCAGAAAGCCAACGCCCGACAAGGGCAAGAAAGGCGCGGACAAGAAGGAAAAGGGCATCGACCTCAGGCGCATGACCGCTTACGACCGCGTACACATGTTCCACCCAACCCAGGGAGAAGCCCAGGGCGAGTTCTATCGCTGGGAAAGACTGCCGTCGCGCAAACAACGCTCGGTGCTGCGTGGATCGCCAAGGCTGGTGCTGACCGAGCGTGCACACCTGAAAGTCGTCGAGGGCGACCCAAGGCGGAAGAAGAAAAAGAGCGAGCGCCCGAGCGACGGGAGCAACCGAACCATCATCACCAGCAAGGGCGAGATGGTCTTCCTGCGTAATCCACCGGAACAGACAACGGATCCGGAGCTGGCGGTCTTCCATGACAGAGTGATCCTGCGCCGGATGAAGGCCGACCTCAAACAGGGCCAGCCACTGGAGATCCGAGCCAACAAGCTGACCCTGCTCATCGATGTCGAAGCCCCAGAAACCCAGGCCAGCGCCAAGCAGACCGAGCAGCCGGAGCGCAAGGCTCGGGTTCGACGTGCCCTGGCCGAGGGCGACGTGCGCGTGATCGATCCCTCCTTCGAAGCGACGGGCCAACGCTGCAACTGGTACGACCTGGACGAGGGGGACGAGAAGATGGTGATGCTCGGGCGGCCCAAGCTGATCCTCAAGGCGGTCGACGATGACGAGCAAGTCGGACTGCCGGGCGCCACGCCCCCCAAGGGCAACAAACAGCCCCCGAAGAAAGGCCAGACCGGTCAGGCCAAGAGCGATGTGGAGATCACCTCCCGCGGCACGATGGTGATGCGCTCCTATCAGAACCGCGCCCAGACACGTGGCATCTTCGACGAGGACGTCGTTGTCCGGCAGTTCCCTCTCTCCACCACCGGACAGCGACTGCCCGACCACGAGGGCGGTGAGCGCCGATCGACACTGCTCACCGACCACCTGGAAGTCGACTTGCTGCGAGCCGCCAAGCCTGTCGTCGAGATCAAGAACAACTCCCCGAAATCGGGCAGCAGTTTCACGATGCGGGAGATGCGGGCCAAGGGCAACGTACAGATCAGCAGCACACGGGGCCAGGCCACCTCACAAGAGCTGCGCTACCAGAAATCGACCGACACGATCCTCCTGACCGACGACGTACTGATGCTCTCTCCAGATGGCAGTCGCTACAAGGGGGACCAGCTGACCTACTGGCGCCGGCAGGACAAAATGCTGCTGGTCGCCTCCCTCCCACGCTGGGCCGAGGTCCGGCAGATCGAGGATCCGCCGAAGGAGGCACGCAAGGGGATCAAGCGCGCAGAACACCTGATCCGCGCTCCGCAGATCCTCTACGACCGCCGCAAGCACTACATCAAGGCCTCAAACGGGGTCTACTGCCGCTTCCTGCCTCGCTCCGACAAGGAGAAAGACAGCTTCTTCGGCATGGGGGACCCGCCGAACAGGGGCCCGAAGGACACCAAGGGCAAGCCGGCGCCCCGCACACCCTGGGTGCTGAAGGCCCGCCAGGTCGAGGCCTGGCTCGAGCCGCCGGTCGACAAGAAGCAGGACGCACACACCAGCGAGAGATCAGGCAGCGGTCAACTCAGACGTCTCCTCGCAAGAGAAAAGGTGCACATCTACTCGACCGCCGAAAAGGACCCCCGATAGGGGCAGGGCGAGTACTTCGACCACAACCGGAAGCTCCAGACGACTCTCCTGCGCGGAGGCAAGGAGCGCGCCGAGCTCTGGTCAGGCAGCAACCAGATGACGGGCTGGGTGATCCGCTTCGATCACTTCAACAATGTGACCACCTGCCCCAAGGGTGGAACATTCAAGTTCAAGGAAAAGTCAGAAACGAGCGCATCAGGGACCCAGGCCAAGGCCCAGTGGGTCACCATCAACTGCGACGGCGTGGCGACCCACAATCGCAAGCAGGGCGTAGCGACGTTCGAGAAGAACGTCCGACTGCTCCGGGACGACAACGAGGTGCGGGCCGACCGGGCCCGAGCTTACATCGACCCCAAGACTCGCAGAGTCCAGCGGGCCATCGCAACCGGCAAGAAGGTCACGCTGTTCTCCAAGAAGGAATACGCGGTCGGCACTCGGCTGGTCTGGAATTACCAACGCAAGCAAGCCGTCTTGACCGGCTCCCCCCAAGCGGTGCTCTACCAGCCTAAACGGGTCGTGCGAGCTGACGAGGTCCACTTCAACCAGCGAACCCGTGAATCCAGTGCACGCGGCAACATCCTCATCGAGCGCCGAGAGGGCCAAGCAAACGAGAAGCCGCGAAACAGGTAACGTTCGGCCGGGTATAACTGTAGTATAGACGCTGCTGGCCTTCGGCTGCCGACAGCGGTACAATATTGTAAACTCTTGCCGTATAAACGCATCGGAGGCAAGGCGATGTTTGGATTGGGAACGACAGAACTGGTTATTGTGATGGTTGTGGCTCTGTTGCTGTTCGGCAGTCGCCTGCCGGAAGTAGCCAAATCACTGGGGCGTGGCGTCTTCGAGTTCAAGAAAGGCCTGACCGGCATAGAGGAAGACGCTCAGAACAAGATCGAAAACGAAGAGTCTGCGACGAAGTAACCATGGGATTCGGCTTATGGGAGACCCTCCTGCTCTGCTTCGTCGTTTTGCTGCTGTTCGGCAAACGCCTCCCTGGCCTCGGCCGGGCGTTGGGCTTGGGCGTCGTGGAGTTCAAAAAAGGCCTGGGAGGAGATGAGGAGAAGGCCGAGGCTGTCGACGAGCCGACACCAAAAAAGCCAAAAGCGCTCGACTATACCCCGGACACACCGGAAGATTAGCCCCCTTCAAAACCCATAGAAAAGGCCGGAAACCGTGAGCGAGACCCCCGTACTATCTGACTGCGCGCAGTCCCTGGCAACTCGAATTCGGAAGAAGCAGGCTCGCGTCGGCGTCATCGGACTGGGATA
>CAZANL010000106.1:0-10409 GCA_964486115.1 uncultured Planctomycetota bacterium | reverse complement strand
GCTCCGCCAGCAGCTCGGTTTCGACGCGGCGGAAGTCCGTCTCGAGGTCGACTCCCAGTGGCTGACCGACGTGCCAGCCACCGAAACGACGCACGTCGGCCATGCCGATGCCGTAGGCGCTGAGGATGCCCGCATGCGGGTGGCAGAGGATCTGCCGGATCCCTAGCTCGTCAGCCACGCCGCAGGCGTGCTGGCTGCCTGCGCCGCCGAAGGAGACCAGCGTGTCGTCCCGCGCGTCGTATCCGCGGGCGATCGAGATCTTGCGAATCGCGGCCGCCATCTTGGCGTTGGCGATGCGCAGATAGCCTTGGGCCAGTTCCTGCCGGGTGTAGCGGCCGATCCGCTGGCGAATGACGTCGATGGCTCGATGAGCGGCTTCCAGGTCGAGCGGAAAGGGCAGCGCGTCCGGTACGATCCGGCCGAGGATCAGATTGATGTCGGTGATGGTCAGCGGGCCGCCCCTTCCGTAGCAGGCCGGGCCGGGGTCGGCGCCCGCGCTGTGGGGGCCGACGGTGGGCTTGACGCCGTCGAAGTCACAGATCGATCCACCCCCCGCGGCCACTGTCTCGATCGACAGCATCGGCGCGGCGACCCTCAGCTCGCCATCGGTCCGGGGGTCCTTGAGGGCCATCTCGTAGCGGCGCTCGAAGGTGCCGGCCCAGCGACTGACGTCGGTGCTGGTGCCGCCCATGTCGAAGCCGATGACGCGGTCGATGCCGCCCGCCCGCGCCGCCGCGACACAACCGACGACACCGCCGGCGGGTCCGGAGAGGACGCTGTCCTTGGCGACGAAGCGGTCCGCATCGACCAGCGCGCCGGCGCTGGTCATCATTCGCAGCCGAGCGTCGGGAGCGGCCGCGCGGAGGTCCGCCACGTAGCGCCGGATGATCGGGCTGAGGTAGGCCTCCAGCACGGTGGTCGCGGCTCGTGTGATCAGCCCCTCGAAGGGTGCCAGGTCACTCGATGTGACGACATGCTCGAAACCGAGTTCGTCGGCGGCCTCGGCCACCTGCTGTTCGTGGCTCGGGTTGCGGTGGGCGTGCAGCAGGCAGACCGCGAGCGAGACGATGTCGGACTCGCGCAGCGACGTGAGGGCGGCGCGCAGTTGAACTGGATCGAGCGGCCTGAGCACGCTGCCAGTCGCGTCGAGCCGTTCGTCCAGCTCGACGACCTGCTGGTACAGCACCTCCGGTTTACGGACGTCGAGATCGAACAGCCGGGGGCGGTTCTGGGTGCCGATCACCAGACAGTCGCCGAAGCCTCGGGTGGTGACGAAGGCGGTGGCCGCCCCCTGACGTTCGAGCAGTGCGTTGGTTCCGCGGGTCGTACCCAGCCGGACCGACACCGGACCGATCGGCTGCTCCAGACCCAGCCCACCCAGCCAGCGGATGCCGACCAGCGGAGCCTCCTGCGGACTCTCGAGCAGGTAGGGCTCCCCGGCGGTCACGGGGCGGGCCAGCTCGAATCGGCCGTCGTCGAAGCCGGTGACCGGGACCCCGTTGAGCGTCCAGCCGACGAAGAAGCCGGGCGGGTCGCCTCGCCGAGCCGGATCGTAGCAGTCCTCGGCCAGTCGTCCCTGGTAGCACCCCGTCGAGAGCAGCTTGTGCGTCAGGATCCGCCCGTCCGGCGTGCGGGCCAGACAGTCGGTGAACGTTCCACCGACATCGATCCAGAATTCCCAGGCGCTGGTCAGCACCGACACAGGATACCCCCGATCGGGTCCCTTGGGGCCGGCGCTTTGGTGATACCCGACTTTGCCGGCCACGACCCGGCGACCCGCGGCGGGGTGGATCACGAGCCCGAACCTTCGTTCAGGCGGGAGTTGGGCTGGGCCGGACGACTGCTATAATCCACGGCTTCATGATCGAGCTAAATGCTGCCGAGAAGGCACTGCTGCTGGCCAGCCTGCTGTTCTATTTCTCCGGTGCGGTTCAGGGCGTCAGCTTCCTGTTCTCCGCCCGTCGAGCCGAGGAGCGCAGCGATGGCGGTGTGCCGATCCTGCTGGGCTTCTTGCTCCAGACCGCCTTCATCGGCTTGCGCTGGCAGCATCTGGGCAGCTTTCCGCCCGCGCGTGGCCGGTTCGAAGGACTGGTCTTTCTGATCTGGGCCATCATCCTGGTCTGCCTGATCGTCCAGTGGCGCAACCGGACGGTCGCCCTGGCGGCCTTCGTCATGCCGGTCGTGGTGACGCTGTTCGCTGGTGTTTTTCTGTCGATCGATCGGACGGTTGGCAACACGCCGGTGTTCACCGACACCTGGGTCTACAGCCACGTGGTGACTGCATTCCTGGCCTATGGCACCTTCGTGCTGGCCTTCGTGCTGGGGGTGATGTACCTGATCCAGGAGCGCCAGCTGCGGGCCAAGAAGATCAGCCGACTGATGAAGCGGCTGCCACCGATCGAAACCCTGGCCGAGCTGGCCTACAAGGCGGTGCTGATCGGATTCCCACTGCTGACCTACGCGTTGGTGATGGGCGGCATCGGGGCGGTGATGAAAGGCGCCGAGCGCTGGTTGCTCGACCCGAAGGTGATCTCCGCCGCCTTGACCTGGGTCTTCTATGCCGGGTTGCTCTGCGGGCGCCTGGCCGATTGGTTCTCCGGCCGCAAGCTGGCCTATTTCACCATCGTCGGCTTCGGTGGCGTCCTGTGCACCTACCTGTTGACCGGCTTCCTGCTGGGTGGAGCTCACCCGTTCCAATGAGCCAGAGCGTCTCTCCGTCCCGCACGATGACGCTGGCCGTGGTTGGCATCAGCCACCGTCGTACGCCGGTCGAGGTCCGCGAGCGGCTGGCCTTCTCGGCGGAGCAGGTGCCGGGCGAGCTGCGCCGCCTGTCGAACACCTTCGCCGGAACCGAGCTGGTCCTGCTCTCCACCTGTAATCGCACGGAGATTTATCTGTTCAGTTACCAGCCGGACCTCCAGCCCCGCGCGGTTCTGGACGAGCTGGCCGCAGCGCGAGAGGTGGACCTGGGTCGGATGTCGGACGAGGTGTATGGCTACGAGGGCTCGGCCGCCGTGCGCCATCTGTTCCGTGTCTCATCCGGCCTGGACTCGATGATTCTGGGAGAGGCGCAGATCCTCGGACAGGTCAAGGAGGCCTATCTGGCGGCCAGTCAGGTGGAGACGACGGGGAAGGTGCTGCACAGCCTGTTTCAGGAGTCGTTTCGGGTCGGCAAGGAGGTCCGCAGCAGCACCCGAATTGGTGAGGGGAAGGTCTCTGTCGGCTCGGTCGCTGTGGCCTTTGCCCGGAAGATATTCAGCAATCTCCGGGGTAAGAGTGCGCTGGTCATCGGCGCTGGTGAGATGGCGGAGCTGGTGGTCGAGCATCTGTTTGCCGACGGTCTGCAGGACCTGCTGGTCGCCAACCGCAGCGCCGAGCGCGCTGAAGCACTGGTTCAGCGCTATCGGGGCGAGTGGCTCCCACTGGATGCGGTCGGCAAGCATCTGCATCGCCCCGACATCATCATCGGCTCCAGTGCGTCGCCCCATCCGGTGGTCAGCCTGGATCAGATGCGGTCGGCCCAGGGCCGCCGCGGCGGCGGGTCTGCCTTCATTCTGGACCTGGCGGTCCCCCGGGACATCGACGCCCGCGTGGGACAGTTCGACAACGTGTTCCTCTATGACATCGACGATCTGCAGGCCGTCGTCGGGGAGAGTCTCGGACGTCGTGAGAAGGAGGTCGCCCGCGCCGACGAACTGATCGGGGTCCATTGCGAGCGCTTCGACCTGTTCCTCTCCGGTCTCGATCTGCAGCCGCTGATCGCGGAGCTCCATCAGCGGGGCGAGTCGATTCTCGCCGAGCAGCTGAGTCAGCTGTTTCAGCGCGACGAGTTCACCGAACGGCAGCGGGCCGAGGTGGAGGTCGCAGCGCGCCGGATCGTCAACCAGCTGCTCCACGACCCTGTGGACGAGATCAAGGACGTGCTGCGGGACGGCAACCGCTACTTCGCTTTCGAGTTCTTCCGCAGGGTGTTCCGGCTGGGGCAGAAAAGCAGCTGACCGGTGTCTCGAGATCCCCAGCCCGGATTTGGAGCGGTGCTGGTCTATCTCTGGCGGCTGAGCCGGCCCGAGTTCTGGATGGTCTCGATCTTCCCGGTCTACCTCGGGTGGCTGCTGGCCACGCGCGAGCTGTTCCCGGGGCTGGAGCTCTGGCTGGATTTCTGGCAACAGGCGGCCAGCCGAGGAGCGTCTACGGGAGAGTTTCTCCGAACGGCGTGGGACTGGCTTCAGGTCGCCGGTCCCTTGCTGCTCTCGCTGGTCGTGATGGGCCCGATGATCTGGGCGGCCACCCTGCTGATCAACGATGTGTTCGACCTGGAGGGGGATGCACTCAACCAGCGGAAGGCGCGCAGTCCCCTGGTCCAGGGCCTGGTCAGCCGCGGGTTGGCCCATCGCTCGGCCTATGGCTTTGCCTGTCTCTGCCTGATCTTGGGCGGCCTGGTGTCGGTTCGGTTCCTGCTGTTGACCCTCGGCTGCCTCGTGCTGGCCTGGCTCTACAGCGTCCCGCCGATCCGCCTCAAGACCCGTCCGGGCATGGACGTGCTGGTCAATGCGGTCGGAATCGGGATCCTCTCGGGGCTCGCGGGCTGGGCGATCGTCAATCCGATCGCTAGCTTTCCCTTTCGCTATCTGCCGCAAGGTTTCCTCGTCGCCATCGCGATCTATGTTCCGACCACGCTCTGGGATTACGAGCCGGACAAGCAGGCCGGCTATCTGACGATCGCAACCCACCTGGGTCTGCGGAAGGCTTACCTGATTGGCTGGGTCGCCTGGCTGCTGTGCAACGCGGGCGCGCTGCTGCTCTCGGTCAACGACTGGATCATCCCGCGCCGGATGCTTCCGGTGCTGATCTTGTTCGTGCCGCTGATGGTCTGGGAGTACCACACGTTCATCGGCAGGGCCACCACGACCGAGGAGCGCGTAAAGGGGATGATGCTCTGCTCGGCCACCTTCTTTGCGGTGAACATGGTCTTCGCACTGCTCTACACCGGCATGTGGCTATGACGGTCGGGGGCGGGTGTCGCACGACCCAGCCGGGCGTGTCCGGTCGGGGCTGGATCTGGGGAGGTGGGCAGGGGATGATGGCGCGATGCCCGAATACAAGGCCAGCATCCTGATCGAAGCGACCGCGGCAGAGGTCTGGTCGGTATTGCTCGATACCGCGACCTACCCCGAATGGAACCCTGATTGCTCTCGCATCGAAGGGCGCCTGATGGACGGGCAGGTCTTGCGGATCCACTCCAGATCCAATCCGTCCGGCGCGACGGTCAAGGTGGTCGAGTTGCATCCGTGCCACAAGATGGTGTGGACAGCTGAGGCGCTGCTGGGACTGTTCACGGGGGTGCGCACGGTCATCCTGACGGCGAAGGAGCGGCGGCTGACCAAGGTCGTCGTCAAGGAGACTTTCAGCGGACTGCTGTTGGCGCTGGGCGTCACGCGGATCGAGAGGATGAGAGAGCCCTTCACGCAGTTCTGCCAGTGCCTGAAGCAGCGAGTGGAGTCTGCGGGCTGACGATCGTGGCTTGAGGGTCCGTGTTTCCAGCGAATCGTGTTACAATCCGCGACTCGATTTTCGGAGGAATTCCATGCTCAAAAGAACCATCATCCTGGGCATCGTGACTCTCGCGATCTGTTTCGCGGGTCCCGCCCAGGCCCAGTCCCGTTCCAAGCTGGTCGGGTCGCACGATGCGGCGATTCGCCGTGTGGTCAAGCGTTTCGGACCCGCTGTCATCGGTATCAGCTGTACGGCTCCTGTTGAGGGTCGGGGAATGGGCGGTTTCTTCGGCACCGGCGTGTTGATCAGAGCCGACGGCCTGGCCTTGACCAGCCTCACTGTCATTCCCAAGGGTGCACGTGACATCCGGGTCTACTTCAAGGGGGGAGAGGTTCGGCCGGCCGAGCTGATCGCCGCTGACAAGGGCACGGAGAGCGTGCTGATCAGTGCCAAGCTGTCCAAGAAGCGGCCGTTTGTCGAGCTGGCGAATTCCGCGAAGTCGTGGGTCGGCCAGCGGGCCTACACCTTTGGCAATCCGTTTCATGTGATCGAGTACGACGGACAGGTTGCCGCCAGTGTGGGCATCATCTCCGGGATCTACCAGATCACCGACAACGGGGACGACACGAAGCAGTCGGTCTACCATGGACTGACCATCGAGACGGATGCGGCGGTCAACCCCGGGTCGGATGGTGGACCGCTGCTGGATGGCAACGGTCGGCTGCTGGGTATCATCTCGCTCGGTTTTCAACGGGAGCGCAAGCTCGGTACCGTGATCCCGGTCCACCTGATCCGCAAGGCGATCAAGCAACTGGGGAAGGTCAAGACCTTCCCCACACCCACTCTCTGGGAGGATGACTCGGTGGGCGCGGCGCTGGCGGTTGCGGCGCACAAGATCGAGGGTGCGGTGGTCGAGCTGGAAATCGATCGCGCTCAGGAGAAACCGTGGGCGCCGAAGCGCAGGCCGCGAACTCCGCAGGAGGCCTGGTCCTGGAGGTTGCGCGAGTTGATGGCGCGTCCGGGTGGCAAGGTCACCGGCATCGCGATCGAAGGCGGGGCGTACATCCTGACCAGCGCCTACCACCTGAGTCACACCGAGGAAGGCAAGCCAGGTGCTCCGAAACCCCTAATTCAGCGGATTCGTGTGTACGCCGAGGGCTTGCAGGATCCGGTCGAGGCCACGGTCGTGGCTCGCAACGTGCCACTCGACCTGGTGTTGCTCAAGCCCGCTAGTAAGCTACCGATGGGTGTCAACCTCGTCGACGGCAAGCTGAACTGGGGGCATAGCGTCGGGGTCGTGGGCCGGATTCGCGGCTCCAAGCGCGTCACCTTGACCACCGGCGTGGTCAGCACCCCCGGACGGAACTACCGGCTGGTCTACGGCGCAATGCAGATCGACGCGATGATGGACTATGCCAATCTCGGGGGACCTGTCATCGACCTCCAGGGGCGGGTCGTCGGAATGGCGGCTTTCATCGAGCCGACCTCCCGGCTGGGCCTCAACTCAGGGGTCGGCGTCTGTGTCAGTGCGAAGCTGATTCGCCAAGCTCTGCCTGACTTGAAAGCGGGCAAGAGCACGGCCAAGCCGCCCCTGCCGTTTCTCGGAGTGGGGCCATGGTCTGGTGGCGACCCAGCGGATGGTGCGCGGGTCAGCACGATCTTCAAGGGCTCCGCAGCGTTCAAGGCGGGGCTCCTGCCCGGGGATACGGTCCTCTCGATCGACGGCAAGCCGATCGGCGAGTGGCCGGACCTGGTCCGGGCAATCCAGAGCAAGGCGATCGGCCAGACAATCGAGTTCGAGGTCCGTCGCGGTAAGAAGAAACTCACGCTGAAGACGACACTGGGGAAAAGACCATGACGCGCCATCTATTCTGTTTGTTGCTGCTGGGTCTCTGTCTCACTCCGGTTGGGGGCGACGAGGAGATCGAGAAGCGGGCCATGCGCCGTCAGCGGTTCGTCTCCGCGGCAGTCAAGCGAGTCTTGCCGACCTATGCGTTCATTGGTGGGGGTGGCTCTGGCGTGATCATCAGCGCCGATGGATATATCCTGACCAACGACCATGTTGCCGGCAGCAGCTGGGTGCACCGGATTCGGACGATGGACGGCAAGTCGCGTGTGGCGGATTTGATCGGTACCGACCCGCGAGGGGATGTGGCGCTGCTCAAGGTCCGTGATCTGGGCCAGGAGAAGCTGCCGTTCCTGCCGATGGGGGATGCGAATGCGCTCAAGGTGGGTGAGATGGTGATTGCGATCGGCAACCCGTTTGGCATGGGCAATGTGGACGAGAAGCCGACCGTCACCATCGGCATCGTCTCTACCCTGCATCGGTTCCAGAACAACTACACCGATGCGATCATGACCGATGCGCCGATCAATCCGGGTAACTCGGGCGGGCCGATGATCAGCATGTCAGGCAAGCTGGTCGGGATCAATGGGCAGATGGTGACGCGTTTTGGGGTGCGTGCCAATAGTGGCATTGGCTACGCCATCACGATCAACCAGATCCAGCGCTTCATGAGCCAGCTCAAGAGCGCGAACGGCGGTTACGTTCGTCACGGCCTGATTCGTGGGCTGGGGCTGCCTCAGCCGCAAGACAACGTTCGGCCGCCGCGTGTCCGAGGCGTCAGGGACGGCTCCACTGCCGACAAGAGCGGCTTCCAGACCGGCGATGAGATCGTCGAAGTGGACGGTCAGAAGATCACCACGGTCACGCGTTTTGTCGGGGTGCTGGGGACGTATCCGGCCGGTAGCGTTCTGCCGGTCCAGGTCCGGCGGCAGGGCAAGTCGGTCACCCTGAAGGCGAAGCTGGATCCGATGCCCATGACCCGGGACGGTCGCGATCGTTCCTCGCTGCGGGTGAGCCTCTCGGGTGCGTCTTTTGTCGGAGGGAGCGCGGCTCAGAGCCTGACCGTCGTCGAATTGACAGAAGGTGGTCCGGCTGCGAAGGCCAAGGTCCGCACGGGAGACAAGCTGTTCAGCATCGCCGGAATGCCGATCGCCGCCATCTTGCGTCAGACGCGTAATCCCAAGATTCTCGACGAGATCGTCGCGGGGCGCTCCGCGCGGATGGGATCTCTGCTCGAGTTGACCGTGGTGCGCAAGGGCAAGCAGGTGCCGCTGGTGCTGGATCTCGTGAGCGGTACGAAGGCGCTGGGCGTCAAGCTGGGCAAGATCTCCGCCGATACCGAGTTGAAAGGCAAGAAACGGCAGAAGCGCGACCTGACGATCGTCGAGCTGGTCGAGGGGTGTGGTCTGTACCGCGCAGGTCTGAGGCGGGGTGACGTGCTCACCGGACTGGCGGGTGTTGAGCTAGTGAAATTTTCCGACTACATGCAGGCCGCGCAGAAGCTGCGTCCTGGCGGCACGTCAAAGGTAGAGTACCGCCGCGGCGGTCAGGTCAGGACCGTCGAGGTGGTCGTCGACCTGTTCCGCAGCAAGTAGCGCCACGGCTTTGGCGTGCTCGACGAGTCGGGTGCGCCAGGGCGAGGGGGCTGCGAGTTCTCTTCGCACTGCGCGGCTGGGTCGGGCGTGGTACGGTTGCAAACGTCATTCGACTCGAGAGCGAGTCTCCAGCGCGAGCCGGGCGCGCGAAGTTGGGGTATAGTGTTCCCTCGCCTCGCACGCGCGGTTGCCCATGGAACGCAACGTCACCCTCTATACCGTCTATCAGGGTTTCTGGAACATGTTGTTCTGGACCCCCGTTTTCTTCCTCTACTTCTCGTCCGTGCTGTCACCAGAGAGGGTGCTCCAGCTGGAGGCGATCTACTACCTCGCGGTGGTTCTGCTAGAGGTCCCGTCGGGGTATTTTTCAGACCTGATCGGACGACGCCGGACGCTGCTCGGTGCGACCTTGTGCTGGATAGCCGCTTGCACCCTGTTCGCCCTTGGCGGCGGGTTCGGCTGGTTCGTCGCCGCGCAGGTCCTGCTGGCGATGGGGATGGCCTTCAACTCGGGGACCGACACCTCACTGCTCTACGAGTCGTTGGAGGCGACCGGCCGGGGATCCGAGGTGGCCGAGGTCGAGGCGCGGGCACAGGCCGCCGGATTTCGCGCTGCGGCGCTCGCGGCACTCGCGGGCGGCATTGTCGCCGGAGTCAATCTCAGGCTGGCCTACCTGTTCTCGGCGTTCGCCGCGCTCGGAGCATTCGTCGTTGCCTGGTGGTTCACGGAGCCTCCCAGGAGGGAGCGCGCGATGGCTCCTTTGCGGCAGCTTGTCGCCTGCGGGAAGGCGCTTCGGCAGCCCGTGCTGTCCTGGGTCTTCTGCTTTGCTGTCGCGATGACCGTGTTCAATCACGTGCCCTACGAGTTCTATCAGCCCTATCTGGAGTTGCTGCTCACCGGCGCTGGCGGCGGATACGATGTCACGCCGATGGTGGCCGGCCTGCTGGTCGCCGCCGTCTCGATGGCCGGGGCGTGGGCCAGTGGACGGTCGCCGGCCGTGCGGGATCGCCTGGGGGTGCCTGCCACGCTGCTGGCAATGATGGTATTGCATGGTACGGTGATTCTGGCGATGAGCGCTTGGCTCAATCCAATGGTACTGTTGCTGATCTTGCTGCGCAGTGTTCCTCGCGCGATCGCGGCTCCGGTGATCCGCGCAGCGATTCATCCGCGCATCTCCCAGGAGGTGCGGGCGACCTTTCTGTCGCTCCTGAGCCTGGCTGGCCGGCTGGGTTTCTCGCTGAGCCTCTACGCGGCCTCTCGGATGATCGGGGCCCCCGAGAGGCTCGACTTCTCCCTGATCGGGCAGGTGTTGCAGGCTTATGCGATCGGGCTGGGTGGCGTTCTCGCCGGCCTGCTGCTGTTCAGCTTTCTGGTCAACTGGAGTGATGGGGAGTGGGGGTCCACGGGGACCGAGGCCTGAGCGGGGCCGTGCAGCTGGCAATGGCCCCGCCCGTCATGGCTTGCTACTTCTCTGC
>CAZANL010000105.1:0-10453 GCA_964486115.1 uncultured Planctomycetota bacterium | reverse complement strand
GGCAGGCCGAGCACCAGCGCGATCGGAATCGAGCCCCGCAGCCCACCCCAGTTGATCACGTGCTGCCAGCCGCGACTGACCGGTGTCCGGTAGCGGTTGAGCAAAGCGAACGCGCCATAGGTCACCACCGAGCGGATCAGCAGCATGCCGACGAAGATCGCGATGATCATCCCGGCCCGATCGAACACCATGTCCATCCGGGTCGCCAGGCCCATCATCAGGAACAGGAACGAGTTGACCAGAAATGCCGCGACCTCCCAGAAGCTGCTCAGGGTCAACCGGGTCGTCGCCGACATCGAGAACACTCGACCGTAGTTGCCGATGATGATGCCGGCCGACACGACGGCGATCACACCGGACGCGTGAAAGACCTCCGCCAGCACATAGGAGCCATAGGCCAGCACGACCGAGATCATCACCTCGATCAGATGCTCGTCGATCATCCCCAGAATGCGGTGCGCGGCGTACCCCAGCACCAGCCCCACGCCGCCACCCAGGAAGATCTTCTGGCTGAACTCGGCCAGCCCGCTGGCGACGGTGACCTCGGTCCCCCTGCACATCTGGAGGAAGATCAGGAACAGCACGACCGCGATCCCGTCGTTGAACACCGACTCTCCCTCGACCACCGTCGAGAGGTCCTTGTTGACGCCAGCCTCCTTGAACAGGGCCAGCACACTCACCGGATCGGTCGGCGCCAGCATCGCAGCCAGCAGCAGAGCGCCGGCCAGCCCGAAGCCAAAGGCCGCCATCAACGAACCACCGATCAGGCCCGTGGTGATGAACGTCCCGACCGTGGCCAGCAGCAGGACCGGCCACATCTGGCGCCGCAGGATCTCCAGATCCATGTTGAGACAGCCCTCGAACAACAGCGGGGGCAGGAAGATCAACAGGATCAGATCGTGTAAATCGTCGCCAGTGAGCTGCATCTGCTCGAGCAACTCGAGCCCCTCGTAGCCCGCTTGTCGCAACACCCCCAGGCACAAGCCCGCGACAACCAGAAAAACGGTGTAGGGAATCTTCAGGCGCCGCGCCAGCAACGCCACAACGGTAGCGACCGCCAGCAGGGCAACGGCCAGTTCGATGACTTGGAGCATGGGCAGCACGATATCGGGCGACCCCACGTATGGCAAGCAACTCCGCTGGACTGAACCGCCAATCCACCCGCCGATTGCCCGAACCCTTCTTCATCGCAGGTGGAGGGAGGCAGCGCCCGGCGCGATCCACTTGAGAATAGCGATCACGGCAGATCCGCTTCGGCATCTCCCGAGGGGCCGCCAGCAAGGGGGGGGGCCGTGGTTCGGCGCGCACCCGGCATACCCGCCCTTTATTCGCCGCCGGTCATGCCCAGCGCTCCAGCTCGAGCGCCAGCGTGGCAACCTCCTCGAGAGCCTCTTCCAGCGTCGGTGCGGCAGCGCCCGGCACGCGTCCTTCTCGGTCACAACGAGCCAGCTGCATCAACTCCTCATACCATTCGGAGTGGCGCAGCTGCACCCGCTTTTTGTGTCCGAGCGTCCCGTCGAGGATCTTCTGCGCATCCATGTGGTGCGCGATCAGGAAGGCGGTCTTCTTCGAGATCGCCCCCTCGAGCGCCAGCAGACCGGCCTCCACGTGATGCGACGGATCGAACGCCTTGCCCACGTCGTGCAGCAGCGCCGCCAGCAAGAAGTCGAAATCCCAGGGGTTCTCTTTCCGCGCCAGATCGAAGACCTGCAGCGAATGGAACAGCGCATCTCCCTCGGGGTGGTAGTCAGGTCGCTGCTTGACCTCTTGCAGCGCTGCCAACAAACCACGATAGAGGTCCAGGTCGTCGAAGGGAGACTCCTGCTCTCCCAGCTTGGCCTCCAGGTCGAGGTCCGGGTACTCCCTCTCCATCAACTCTTCCAGTTGCTCGAGGTTGGCCCTCTCCATCGTCTTGCCGGTGATCGAGCTCTTGAATCCATAGCCGCGTTTGTCCGGAGCATACACCGTCAGCTCGATCGGATAGCGTTCGAGGACGTGGATATGAACGAAGATCCGCTCCTCGTTGAACTTGACCACCCGTTTGCGCTCCACTTCGTAGAGCATCCGCAGATCGTCGAGCACCAGACAGACCGACTCGGCGGATGCCGCAAAGACGTGCAGGTCGATGTCGGAGCCGCTGCGAATGTGGCCGGTCAGGGTCGAACCGATCAACCGTGGGTCGAAACGCCGCAGCGCGCGCATCAGCGACAGTGCCCGCAGCCGCATCTCGCAGAGCCGATCCTCGCGATCAGCCCCCTCGAACAGCGAGGCCATGCCGAGGATCTCGTGCCGGATCTCGGCGTTCGAGGGGAGGTCCTGGGGCTTGGGATCCACGCCCATTCGCCGGGCGGCCTTTCGCTTGGCGACGTAATACTCGGAGACCTGGCCTTCGTACATCAGCCGCGCTGCCTCGAGCGTGATCCGCCGCCGGATACGACTATCTGCCATTTCGCTGCGCCCCGTTAAGTGCGAAACCAAATGCGAAACCGGATGCTGGGGCAGTCATGGGGACGCGGCCCCGCAGCCCGGCATTGCTGGTATAATACGTTCTTACCCGTGATGAGCACACTGCTGATCAACAATATCGACCACCTCGCCACGCTGGACGCGCAGAGGACGACACTGCGCGACGGCTACATCTATTGCGAGGACGGCCGGATCGCCGAGCTCGGCAGCGGTACCTTCCAGGGAAGCGCGGACCGAACCGTCGACGGCACCGACCGGATCGCGATACCTGGACTGGTCAACACGCACCACCACATGTACCAGTGCCTGACCCGCAACACCCCGCGCGCTCAACTGGCCGGACTGTTCGACTGGCTGGTCTGCCACTATGACATCTGGCGCGAGCTGGATGAGGAAGCGACCTATCTGTCGGCCAAGGTGGCGATCGGCGAGCTGCTCCTCTCTGGCTGCACCACCTCGACCGATCACTTCTACCTGTTCCCGGCCTCGGCCAGCCCCAAGCTGCTGGACGCGGAGATCCGCGCCGCGCGCGAGCTGGGGATCCGCTTCCAACCCTGCCGCGGCTCGATGTCCCGCGGGCAGACAGACGGCGGCCTGCCGCCCGACGACACTGTGCAGACCCCGGAGGCGATCCTGGCCGACTGCGAACGGGTGCTCTCCGAGTACCACGACAGCAGCCACGGTGCGATGCTGCGGATCTCACTGGCCCCCTGCTCCCCGTTCTCGGTGGAGGAGTCGCTGATGACCCGCTCCATTGCGCTGGCGCGCGAGGCAGGGGTGTCGGTCCACACCCACCTGGCCGAGACCGCGGACGAGACGGCCTATTGCCTGGAGTCCTACGGCTGCCGGCCGCTCGAACTGATGGAACGTCTCGACTGGCTGGGACCCGATGTCTGGCTGGCTCACGGGGTTCACTTCGACGACTCGGAACTCGAGACGCTGGCCCGCACCGGAACCGGCATCGCCCACTGCCCCACATCCAACCTGCGGCTCGGATCCGGCATCGCCCGACTCCCGGAGATGCTCGCCGCGGGGGTGCCGGTTGGCCTGGGCGTCGACGGCTCGGCCAGCAACGACCGCGGCAACCTGCTCGAAGAGTGTCGCCAGGCGCTGCTGCTCCATCGACTCCGGCCCAGGTCGGAATGGCTCGACGCCGAGCAGGTCTTCCGGCTGGCGACCGGCGGCGGAGCGCGAGTACTCGGACGGGACGACATCGGCGCGCTGGCCCCCGGGATGTCGGCCGACGTGGTGTTGATCGACCGACTGCAGCTGGCGCTCGCCGGCACCAGCTCCGACCCACTGGCTGGACTGCTCTACAGCACACCGGCCACGCCGGTGAATACCGTGATCGTCGGCGGCCAGGTCGTTGTCGATGGGGGACGGCTGCCCGGACTGGACGAGAGAGACCTCGTCCGCCGAATCAATCAACTCTCCGAGGAGATGATGGCACGCGCCTCGGAGAAGACCGGAATCGACTACCAGGAGCGCACCTGATGCTGCTCAACTTGACCCAGTATCATCGCCCGGGCACCGTCGAGGAGGCGCTCGATCTGCTGGACGACCAGATCCGACCGCTGGCTGGCGGCACCCAGCTGATCGCCTCCCAGGATCCACTGCTCGAAGGCGTGGTGGACCTGGCCAACCTAGGACTCGATGGCCACCAGCTAGAAACGGATGGACGCCTGCGTCTGGGCGCGACTCTACGACTGGCGGACCTGCCCGGCCTGGAAAACCTCAGCCAGGCCTACAGCGGCACCCTGCTCGAGGCCGGGCGTAGCGCCTGGCCCAGCCTGGGCAAGCGACACCTGGCCACACTCGGCGGACAGTGCTGGGCGGTCAACCAGCGGTCCCTGCTGCCAGCGCTGATGATCGCACTGGACGCCTCATTCACGCTCACCGGCCAGGCGGGCAGCGACTCGCTGACCGCCCAGGCGTTCTATCAGGCAGCCCGCCCGACGCGTCAGTTGCTGACCGGGATCACGCTCTCCCCCGAACCGGCCGCCGCTGGCACCGCCATCGAAACGGTCCGCTCGCTCCCCACGGCCATCCCTAGCCTCGGCGTGGCGGTGCACCTGGCCGTCGACAGCGGCCGCCTGACTCATTTTCGCGCCGCGATCGGACCCGGCGTGGACCAGCCTTTGCTGCTCGAGACGCTGGGGCAGTCGCTTGATGGCCAACCCGTGGGGGAAGTCGCTGAGCGCCTGCTGCAGACCCCACCAAACGATGAGATCCATTTGCTCGGCGACTCCCGCGGAACGTCGCTGTACCGCAGCCGAATCCTGCCAGTACTTCTCGGGCGCGCAACCCGCAGGGCGCTCGAGCTCGCCGGGAAACAGCCATGACGCAGATCAAACTGACCATCAATGGAGTCCCGCAGACCTTCGAGGTGCCGGCCAACCGGCTCCTGCTGGATCTCCTACGCGAACAGGGAAGCCACAGCGTCAAGCATGGCTGCGAGACGGGGGACTGCGGTAGCTGCACCGTGCTGCTCGAGGGCCGACCAACCCCGAGCTGCCTGGTGCTGGCAGCCTCGACCGACGGCCAGGCGGTGCAAACGCTCGAAGGACTGGGCCAGCCCGATGACCTCCACCCGCTGCAAGAAGCGTTCGTCGACTGGGGCGGGATCCAGTGCGGGTTCTGCACCCCGGGGATGATCATCGCCGCCCAGGCGCTGTTGAGCGAGAATCCCCAGCCTACCGAACCGGATGTGCGTGACGCGCTGGAGGGCGTCCTCTGTCGGTGCACCGGATACGTCAAACCGGTCCAGGCGATCCTCGCCGCCGCTGAAAAAATGAGAGCCACGCCATGAAACCAAGAGACCAGTACCAGCGAGTCGGGGTGCAGACACCTCGCGTCGACGGCGAGAAGCTCGCGCTCGGGCGCGGCACCTTCACGGCTGACATCCGGCTCCCGAACATGTTGACCGCCCGGATCTTGACCTCCACCGTGGCCCACGCCCGAATTCGCCGAATCGACGTCTCGCGGGCCCGCGCTCTGCCCGGCGTCGCACTCGTGCTGACCGCCGAAGACGTCAATCAGATCCCGTACACCACCGCGGGCCAGGGGCATCCCGAGCCCTCCCCCTACGACACCTACATGCTCGATCGAACCGTGCGCTTCGTCGGCGACCGCGTCGCCGTCGTGGCGGCCGAAACAGCGGAGATCGCGGCACGAGCGCTCTCGCTGATCGAGGTCGACTACGAGGAGCTGCCAGCGATCTTCGACATCGACCAGGCCCTCGAAGGGCAACCCGTGATCCACCCCGAGCCGGACAAGAGCGGGATTCACGACGTCTCTCACAACATCGCCGCGTACCTGCAGGCCCAGATCGGCAACATCGAGGACGGACTGGCCGATGCCGACCTGACGCTCGACCAGACCTACTCGGTGCAGGCGGCTCAACACTGCGCCATCGAGCCCCATGTGGCAGCCGCCTGGATGGACGAGGACAACCGCCTGGTGATCCGAACCGCGACCCAGGTGCCATACCACGTGCGCCGCATCTGCGCGCGTGTGCTGGAGATCCCGATCCGCCGGGTGCGAGTGATCAAGCCGCGCATCGGAGGCGGATTCGGTGGAAAACAGGAGATCTTGATCGAGGATCTGGTCGGCAAGATCGCGCTCGAGACAGGGCGGCCGGTGATCCTCGAACTAACGCGGGACGAAGAGTTCCACGCCTCACGGACCCGCCACGCACAGCGCGTGCGCATCCGACTGGGCGTCAAGAACGGTGGCCAGCTGACCGCTGTGGAGATGACCGTCACCGAGAACACCGGAGCGTATGGCAGCCACGCGCTGACGGTGATGTGCGTCACCGGCGAGAAGGCGCTCTCGCTATACCGCTCACCAAACGTGACCTACGAGGCGACCGCGGTCTATACCAACCTGCCGGTGGCCGGAGCCTTCCGCGGCTACGGTGCGCCGCAGGGCTACTTCGCGCTGGAAAGCGCAATGGACGAGCTGGCCGATCAGCTCGGCATCGACCCGCTCGATTTGCGGCGCCTCAATGCGGTCAAGGACGGTGACGAGCTGGTGATGTCCAAGGCGCTGGGAGAGGGGAAGGAGGGCTTCGCCCAGACCGTTCGCAGCTGCGGCCTCGAACGCTGTATCGATCGGGGCAAGGAGTTGATCGGCTGGGACCGTCGCGAGCAGCCGGTCGGATCGGGTTCTGGCACCAAGAAACGCGGCATCGGCGCGGCCTGCATGATGCAGGGCTCGGCAATTGCCGGCATCGACATGGCCTCGACCAGCCTCAAGATGAACGAGGACGGTAGCTTCAACCTGCTGGCCGGAGCGACCGACATCGGCACCGGCTCGGACACGATGCTGGCCCAGATCGTCGCCGAGGCCCTCTGCGTCCCAACCGATCACGTCATCGTCTACAGTTCCGACACCGACATGACCCCATTCGACACCGGAGCGTATGCCTCGTCGACGACCTATCTGTCCGGCGGCGCAGCCAAGAAGGCGGCGGAGGACGTGCTGGGCCAGATCCTGACGGTTGGCGCCCGAATGCTGGGTGTCGAACGGAACACGGTGGAAGCCGTCGAGGGCGCGGTGCGGGCTGGCGACCAGTCGGTCAGCTATCACGAGATCTGCTGCAATGCGCTGTATTCCGAGCATCAGCACCAGATCGCGGCCTTCGCCAGCCACATGTCCTACGACTCACCGCCGCCGTTCGCGTGCCAGCTGGCCGAAGTGGAGGTCGACATCCTCACCGGCGAGGTCAGAGTCCTCAAGTTCGTCAGCACGGTCGACTGCGGCGTAGCGATCAACCCCCAGATGGCGGAGGGCCAGGTCGAAGGCGCCGTGACCCAGGCGCTGGGCTGGGCGCTGTGCGAAGAGATGCCGCACGATGGCCGGGGCAGCATGACCCTGCGCAGCTTTGACGAGTACCCGATCTTCACCGCCACCGACATGCCAGAAATGATCAGCGAGCTGATCGAGACGATCGAGCCGACCGGGCCCTACGGGGCCAAGGCGGTTGCCGAGATCCCGATCGATGGGCCGGCACCCGCGATCGCCAATGCGATCTACAACGCCACCGGGGTCCGCATCCGGGATCTCCCGTTCACCCCCCCCCAGGTTCACGACGCGCTGCTGCGCTGCCTGCCGACCCAGCGCTTGGCGACAGTACCGGCGAGGTCGAAAGCTTAGCGATGGTCGACTTCTACCCCCAGCCATTTGGTCAGCTCTGCGAACGTGTGTTTCTCGAGCTCGAGCAACACGACCAGATCTTCGACCTGCCCCGGCGTAGCTTCTACACCGGCGACCCGGATCTGGACACCACGGTCCTGTTCCAGGGCAAGCCGGCCGGAACGCCGCTGGGACCGGCCTCGGGACCACAGAGCCAGCTGGTGCCCAACATCATCCTCTCCTGGCTCGGCGGGAGCCGAATCCTCGAGCTGAAGACGGTCCAGATCCTGGACGAGCTGAAGCTCCCCCGCCCCTGCATCGACGCCACGACCATCGGCTATAACGTGGAGTGGTCTCAGGAGTTGCGGGTTGAGCAGTCGCTCCACGAGTACGTCGCCGGCTCGATGCTGATCGAGATCCTGCAGGACGCCAACGTCCTCGGGGTGGACGACCCGGACGCCAAGAAGGGTTGCCAGCTGGATCTATCGCTGGGGTACAACCTGGAGGGCATCACCTCGGAGAAGATCCGCAAGTTCCTGCACGACATGCGCAACGCCGGCCCGGTGATCGACCTGTTTCGCGCTCAGCTGCCCCCGCGGCTGAAGAAGTACCGGGATTTCCCGTTCCAGGAAAACCTGCTGCACAACATCACCCTCTCCACCTTTCACGGCTGTCCGGCGGACGAGATCGAGTCGATCGTGCGCTTCTTGCTGTTCGAGGAGGGGATCCACATGACGATCAAGATGAACCCATCGCTGTTCGGCCGCGAGCGAACCGAGCACCTACTGCACGACGTGATGGGATACACCCAGATCCAGACCCACCGGGTCGCCTTCGAGCGGGACATCCAGTGGGACATGGCGGTCCAGATGGTGCGCGACATCAAGCGGGACGCCGACGCGGCCGACATGCGGCTGGCCTGCAAGTTCTCCAACACGCTCGAGGTGGTCAACCAGGGCGGGATGTTCGACGAGGAGATCATGTACCTCTCGGGCGAGCCGCTACACGTGATCACCACCTCGCTGGCCAAAGCCTGGCGTGAGGTCGTGCCGGAGGTTCCGATCTCGTTTGCCGCCGGAGTCGACCAGAAGAACTTCGCCGACCTGGCGGCCTGCGACTTCAAGCCGATCACCACCTGCACCGACCTGCTGCGTCCCGGAGGCTACGCCAGACTGACGAAGTACATGGCCCGCCTGGAGAAGGAGATGATTCGCCTGGGCGTCCGGACGATCCCCGACTACGTCCTGGCATACGGCGACAATGGCCAGCAGGCGGCCGAGATCGCGCTCGGCGAGCTGCGGACCGAAGGCGGTCCGGACGAGGTGCACCTCGATCTGCTCGAGTCCGAGCTGCTCAGCGCCGCCGCCGCGCCGGGCGGCCTGAAGCGGTTCGTCGACGCGCGACCCGACATGACCTTCCTCCCGCAGCTGTACACTCGGGCCGTCGAGCTGGCCGGGATCGCCAACACGCCCCCGATGGCCGAGAAGGTGCAGTCCGACCCCCGCTACCGACACGAGAAGACCAAGAAGGCACCCCGCAAGATCGACAGCACGCTCGTGCTGTTCGACTGCATCACCTGCGACAAGTGCATCCCGGGCTGCCCCAACGACGCCAACTTCACCTACTCGCTCGGACCGTGGGACGTGAGCTACGTCAACTACCGCTTCGACGGCAGCGGTCTGGAGCCCGCCGAGGGAGGGCAGTTCATCCTCGAGCAGAGCCGGCAGATCGCCAACTTTGCCGACTACTGCAACGAGTGCGGCAACTGCGACGTCTTTTGTCCCGAGCTGGGCGGCCCTTACATCGAGAAGCCGAGCATCTTCTCCAGCACAACCTCCTACGAGGCACATGCCACTCACGACGGTTTCCACGTCGAGCGCAGGGGAGCAGTCGACACGATTCGGGGCCGGATCGGTGGACAGGAATACCGGCTGGAGATCGACGAGCAGCGAGCCCGTTTCGACGACGGGGCGCTGGAGCTGGAGTACGACCTGGCATCGGAGCTGCCGGTCTGCTGCACTCCGCGAGAAGGCTGCCCGGCCGGCCACCTGGTCGACATGCGGCGCTTCCATCAGCTACGCGCACTGCTCGTCGGACTGCTCAGGCCGGACAGGGTGCACTACGTCAACATCCCGTATCTGGAGTGGGGGGAGTAAGACACCGGCTTGCTGGCGTTTGGCGGTCGGGCCGTCGTCGATCCTCCAGGCCAGATCCACCGGCCATGCCAATGAACAGGACTCGATCCTGCTTTCCAGTGCGGCCAATCGGTAAAGAACCTTTACCCCCCGCAAGCCAATGTCAGCGGCCTTGACAACATGCGCCTCACGCCCCGGCACGCCAGAACAATCGCAAACCCTTGCTCGCAAATTACTTGCAAAAAAACCAGGCCATGTCAGGTTCATGGCAAGATGTTTGCTCTAGCTAATTAACCGCCCAGCCATGCAGTCAACACAGAACTAGAGGAGAGCAGTCGTGAAACAGAGCATCTTGATCCCCATCGCAGTCTTGGTCTGCGCAATCTTTTGTATGCCGGCAATGGCCGACAAAGATGGCAAGACACCACCACCCAAGCGCGCTGACGGCGCCAAGAAACCCCCCAAGAAGGGCGCCAAGGACCACAAGAAACGCCCCCCCTGCCGCTGCATTTGCCACAAGAAGCACCAGCGCCGCAAGATGGATCACAAGGGCAAAAAGGGTGAAGGCAGGCCCGGACCCGACGGTAAGCCCGGACCCGACGGCAAGCCCGGACCCAAAGGCAAGCCCGGACCCGACGGCAGACGCGGACCCGACGGCAGACGCGGACCCGACGGCCGGCGCGGTCGACCACCGGCGGAGCCACGGCGACCGCGGA
>CAZANL010000104.1:0-10471 GCA_964486115.1 uncultured Planctomycetota bacterium | reverse complement strand
TATGCTCAACCTCAGCCGAGTAGCGAGCCCGGTGGTGGGGCCTATGCCCGCCCGCAGCTCGCCCGCTGCCTGGAGGAACTGGGCGGCAAGCTCACCAGCTGGAGGGCGCGTGGCCGGCTCGGTCGCTAGTGCCGGTGCCAGGATCGACGCCTTGGCGGAGACTTTTCTCAGTTCACCCGCCAGCTTGGAGCGGTCCAGCGTCTTGTGCAGCACCTCCGTCTTCTCCTGCGTCTCTGCTGCGAAGGGATTTCTGCCGAGCAGGCTGCAGGCCAACACGACGGCCAGCGAGTAAACGTCAGCAGCTTGGGACCCTGGTCCCTCGGGTGGTTGGTAGTTCGGCGACAGGTTACCGGTCAGCTCTCCCAGGCCGATCTCGGTCAAGACCGGTCGGTCGTGCTCCAGGCGGATCGTCTCGGTTGCCACACCGCCGTGGATCGCACCATTCTCGTGAATTTGGTGCAGCGCGTCGTACAGCGAGCTGCCGATCCCAAAGGTCTCGTGCAGGTCGATCTTCTGATCGGAATCGAGCACTGACGCTAGCGTCGGACCGGCCAGCCACTCCGCGGCGAAGTAGCCGACTTCGTCCTTGATGCCGTAGTCCAACACGACCTGCAGGTTGCGGTGATCCAGGCGAGCACGGTCATTGAGCATTCCAAGGAATCGGTTTCGCACGTGTGATTCCCGCGCAGCCGAGGGACAGACCGCCAGGCTGACGCGGCGGGAGAGCATCCGCTGGGTGGCTCGGTACTGCAGGTAGGGTGCCTTGCATCGCTCCTCGATCAGGAAGTCGGACTGCAACAACTTGGCTGGGTCGGATGCGGCGTCGGCCGCGAAGGAGATCCAGGTACGGCCGACGCGAATGTGATCGCCGGGCGAAAGCTCGGCCGGTCCTTCGATCTTCCGGCCGTTCACCGATGTGCCATTGCGGCTGTCGAGGTCTTCGATCCAGTAGCAGTCCTTGTGCTTGAAGATGCGCGCATGGCGCCGTGACACGTCCTGCTCATCCACCAGCACACTGCAGTTTCGGCCGCGCCCGATGAAGGCCTCTTCTGACAACTTGAAACAGCGGCCCGGTTCGGTGCCTCGCTCGATTCTCAGCTCCGACAAAGTGTCGCCCTCATCGGTTGCTGATCTTCCAGAGCTTCTCGGCTCGCCGGTACCAGGGGCTCTGGGGGAACTCTCGCTTGAGTTCCTCCAGTAGTGGCTGGGCCTTGAGCGGTTGCCCGATGGTGGCCAGAAAGCGTTGATACAGCAGGCTCGCTTTGCGTTCGCGCAACTTGCGCTGTCGCTGGATGCGCTGGATCAGTTTGCCTAAATCGGAATATTTGGCGAAGCGGGTCTCGGCGTCCCGAATGTGTTGATCCAGCTTGTCGAACGCTCCAAGCCCGAGCATGTCGCGTGCTTGGGCCTCCCAGTGCTTGATCGCCAGCACGTCGCCGTCTCGTTTGTTTATGGTCTCGAGCAGCGCGGTGCGCTCCCCTTCCGGTGCCAGGCTCGTCGGGACCTCCGCCAGGACTCGGTGGGCCGCCGACCAGTCTCCAGCCTTCACCAAGGCGGCTGCCCGGTCCAGCCGCTGTCGGCATCGCTCCCTGGCCTGCGTGATCTGCCGGTCGAGTCGGTCGATCATCATCAACGCCAGCGGGAGCACCTCAGGCAACGGGAGCTGAGTGAGCTGGACCAGATGTGCTCGTGCCGTTGTCTGCCCGTTCGGCGTCGCAAGTGCGCAAAGGGCCTGATGCAGCAGCTGGACGCCGCTGATCAAAGTTGTGAGCGCCTCGGTTTCGTACTGGGGGGGGGTGGTGACGAGCCGCGTAAGGAGGTTCACGGCGCTGTCGGTTCGTCCGCTGAGCGCTTGAGTGACAGCCTGTTCGACGACACCGAGCCAGCGTCTGCGTTGTGCAAGCAGGAGGTCTGCCTGTCGTCGAGCGGCCCGAGCGATCGGTGTCGGTGCCTGGTCGACCAGTTTCCGGAAGACGGCGTAGGCCTTGGCGGGATCTTTCATCCCCTCAGCCTTGGCCCCCAGCCGGAGACCTTCCTGTATCGCAGTGATCTGGCGGTCGTCAGTGCGAGGTAGCGAGTTCGAGTGCTTCTTCGCCTGGGTCAGCGTCAGCTGGCCCGAGGCGATCTGGTCGGCCAGCCGTTGCCAACCCGGATAGCCTGCCCGGGTCAGTGGGCCGGCGGGCTTCAGAACTGACGGGGCCAGCGATTGCGGGCCGCGCGCAGCCTGATCGAAGTCACCTTGGGAGGGCCCAACCTGTCTCCAGAGCGCGAGCAGCAGGAGACAGGCCAATAGCGTGGCGGCAGAGACGATGGCAGGGGCAATCCAGGGCCGAGAGCGGTTGTCCAGCTGCTGGCGGATCTCGAATCGTTCACCCGCTCTGGCGCTGGTCTTCGAGAGGGCGCTTCGTAACGCTTCGAGATCGACCGAGAGGGCTCTGGCGGAAGGGTACCGATGCTCGGGATTTGGCTGCAGCAGGCGGCGAATGATCCAGGCGATCTCCTCCGGCACACCGTCCAGCGTCAGCGAGGACGGCAGGTTGTCTGGCCGTAATTGCTGGCGCTGCAGAATGACCTCCCGCTTGCTCGTCCCTTCGAACGGTTTGCGGGAAGAGTACGCTTGATACATCAGAGCGCCCAGACTGAACAGGTCGACGCGGCCATCCACCACCTCCCCACGTGCCTGTTCGGGAGCCATATAGGGCACGCTGCCGATGATGACCCCCACACGAGTCACGTCAGGTCCCTCGGCCATCTTGGCGATGCCGAAGTCCAGGAGCACCGCGCGCCCGTCAGGGGACATGCGAACGTTGGAGGGTTTCAGGTCACGGTGAACGATACCGGCCTCGTGGCAGACGACCAGGGCCTGGGCCAGGTCGCAGAAGATGTCCAGCTTCTGCTCCGGATCGAGTTGCTCGTTGGTGATCTGGTCTCGCAGGGAGGGGCCTTCGATCAACTGCGTGACCAGATAAGGGATCTCTTTGTACTCGCCGACGTCGTAGATCGTCACCAGATTGGGATGCACCAGCCGGGCCGCCGTGACCGCCTCTATCTGGAAGCGCTTGCGCTTGGCCGGATCTTGACCGAGAAGGTCTGGGCGCATGAACTTGATCGCCACTGGGCGCTGAATTAGCTGGTCCTCGCCGCGGTAGATGTAGCCCATCCCCCCCCGAGCGAACATCTCGCCGATCACGTACTTGCCAAGATAGCGTGGGATCTGCACCAGTGCCATTCTAACAGGGAATAGATCGATCTGTCGCATCGGGGCCCGCTTGACGAAGCGGCCCGCATGTGCTAATGTGCAGCAAAATCCGTGCGAAACATAAACTCTTTAGGCGAAAAGGGTAACGTGGGAATCTGATGTTCAGAGATGTGGAGTCACTGCCGGACTTTCCCGCCATAGAACGCGAGATCATACGCTTCTGGGAGATGGAAAGGCCATTTGAGCAGCTGGTCGAAAAGAACGCCGGCGGAAAGAAGTGGAGCTTCTTCGACGGGCCGATCACGGCCAACAATCCGATGGGGGTGCATCACGCATGGGGGCGCACTTTCAAGGATATCTTCCTGCGTCACCGAGCGATGACCGGTCACGAGCTGCGCTACCAGAACGGCTTTGACTGCCAGGGTCTGTGGGTCGAGGTCGAGGTCGAAAAGGAACTCGGGCTGAACAGCAAGCGGGAGATCCTTGATTATGGCCTTCGCGAGTTTGCCGAGAGGTGCAAAGCACGGGTCGCGAAGTATGCCGGCCGGCAGACCGAGCAGTCGATCCGCCTCGGGCAGTGGATGCACTGGGACGATTCCTACTACACGCTGTCGGATGTCAACATCGAATCGATCTGGCACTTCCTCAAGGCCTGCCACGAAAAAGGATGGCTCTACAAGGGGCTGCGCTCGATGCCCTGGTGCTGGCGCTGCGAGTCCAGCCTGTCCCAGCACGAACTGGCGGATAGCTATCAGGAGATGACGCACAAAGCAGTCTTCTTCAAGCTTCCGATCGACGGTCCGCACAAGGAGTATTTCCTGGTCTGGACGACCACCCCGTGGACCCTGACAGCCAACGTTGCCGTGGCGGTCCATCCTGGGTTGACCTACGTCAGGGTCAAGCAGGGGGAGGAGGTCTTGATACTCTCCAAGGGCGCCCTGGCGGTGCTCGACGGAGAGCACGAGGTGATCGAGGAACTTCAGGGAGAGTCGTTGATCGGGCTGCGCTACTCCGGTCCGATTCATGTGGGACCGCGGGAGGGGCTGACCTGCCGCGTCATATCGTGGAAAGAAGTGGGTGAAACCGAGGGCACGGGGATCGTGCACATCGCGCCGGGGTGCGGCGCCGAAGACTTCGAGCTCTCGAAAGAACACGACCTGCCCGTGCTGGTGCCGATCGAGGAGAACGGCACATTCACGGAGGCCTACGAGCAGCTCAGCGGAAAGCCCTGCCTGGCCGCTGCCGAGGAGATCTTCGAGCATCTGCGTCAGCAAGGCTACATGTACAAGGTGGAGCCGTACACGCACCGCTATCCAATCTGCTGGCGCTGCAAGAAAGAACTCGTCTTTCGGGTCGTCGATGAGTGGTTCATCGGCGTGGAGGAGATCCGGCCGCTGATGATCGAGGCCGCTGCCCAGGTGCGCTGGATCCCGGAGTATGCCGGCAAGCGGATGATGGACTGGCTGCACAACATGGGTGACTGGTGCATCTCGCGTAAGCGTTTCTGGGGCCTGCCACTGCCCTTCTTCCCCTGCGAGTGCGGGAAGCTGACCGTCGTTGGTAGCCGTTCAGACCTGGCTGAGGTTGCAACGCAGGGCATGGAGGGGTTGGACGAACTGCATCGCCCCTGGATCGATGACGTTCGCATTGCCTGTCCCGACTGCGGCAAGTCGGTGGAGCGGCTCCCCGAGGTGGGGGACTGCTGGCTGGATGCCGGCATCATCTTCCACTCCACGGCGAAATACCACGAAGACCCCGACTACTGGTCCCAGTGGGTCCCTGCCGACTTCATCTGCGAGATGGTCGAGCAGGTCCGACTGTGGTTCTACGCCACCTTGTTCATGGGAGTGGCACTGGACGGCAAGGCGCCTTACCAGTGTGTCAAGACGTACGAGAAGGTGGTCGATGAGAAGGGAAACGCTTGGAGCAAGTCGCTGGGAAACGCGATCCCTTTCGACGAGGCGGCCGAGCAGCTGGGTTCGGACGTCATCCGCTGGCTTTTCGCAGCCGTGCCGACCGAGCGGAACCTGCGATTCGGCCATGGCCTGGGCGATGAGGCGGCCCGCAAGCTGCGGACGCTGTGGAACAGCTACAAGTTCTTCATCCTCTATGCCGTGCAGGACAATCCCGAGCAGCTGGCAGGCTATGTCAAGCAGGACCGCCGGACCGACCTCGACCGCTGGGTCCTGGCCCGGTTGCAGCAATTGGTCGAGGCCTGTCGCGACCGGCTAGAGAACTACGACACCGCAGGGATGCTGCGTGAGACCGAGCGGTTCATCGACGATATGTCGAACTGGTACATTCGTCGCAGTCGGAAGAGGTTCTGGGGCAACGAGAACAAGAAGGACAAGCAGATTGCTTACCAGACCCTCTATCGAGTGCTGAAGACACTGATCCAGCTACTCGCGCCGGTCCTGCCCTTCTTGACCGAGAAGATCTATCAAAATCTGGTGCGCAACGCCGAGGAAGAGGCCCCCTCCAGTGTGCACCTGACCGATTATCCGAAGGTCGACAGCGGTCTGAAGAATACGTCTTTGACCGATGACATGACGCTGGTCAGCCGGATCTGCCAGCTGGGGCACAACGTGCGTGCGTCGGCCCAGATCAAGGTTCGCCAGCCCCTGCGCGAGGTCCTGATCAAGGTCCAGAGCGCGCCGATGGAGCGTGGAATCCAGAACTTCTCGGGGTTGATCGCCGATGAGCTCAACGTCAAGGCGGTCAAGCTGATCTCCGACCTGTCAGCCGTGCAGGTCCTCACCGTCAAGCCCAACTTCCGCGCGCTGGGGCGCAAGTACGGGGCAGAGATTCCAGCCATCCAGTCTGCGATCGAGGCGTCCGAGCAGCGTGATCTGGCGTTGACCGTGATTGCGGAGCAGCCGGTCGAAGTCCACGTTGAGGACAAGGTTTATCGCCTCGAGCCGGACGAGTTGGTCGTCGAGCGGGCGTACGCCTCGCACATGGCAGTCGCCGAGGAGAAGGATCTGGTCGTGCTGCTCTCGACACGGATAACCGGCGAGCTGCGAGCCGAGGGGTTGATTCGAGATCTGATCCGCCACATCCAGGTCCTGCGCAAGAAGGCCGGTTTCCAGGTCGGGGATCGTATCGTCGTCCGGCTGTCAGCACCCCAGGACCTGCAGCTGGCACTCAACAAGTGGGAGAGCGAGGTCAAGCAGGAGACACTGGCCGAGCGTCTCGAGCAACCTGACGATCCGGACCTGGTGCGGGGCGAAGCGACCAAGGAGGTCAAGATCGGCGACGGCCTGGCGCTCCTCGGTGTGTCGAGGTTGTTCTAGGGCGAACCCTCTTGATCGCTGTCATCTCGGACATTCACGGCAACCTCGAAGCGCTGCAGGCTGTCTTGGCCGAGATTGCCGAGCGCGGCATCACTCGCATCCTCTGCCTCGGTGACGTGGTCGGTTATGGCCCCGACCCGGACGGATGTGTCGATCTCGTTCTGGACCGCTGCGAGATTTACCTGTGTGGCAACCACGAGTACGCGATGCTGCACGGAGCGTTCGGTTACAATAGGATGGCTCGTGAGTCGATCGAGTTCGCTCGCCGTCGACTGGAGCCTGGCACGATGAGTTTGCCGAGAAAGCGGCGGCGGTGGACAACCGTCACTCAGTTGCCGGTAGACTATTTCGACAGCAGTGTCTATTACTGTCACGCTTCACCGAGGGATCAGATCAACGAGTACATCCTGTCTCAGGACTGCTATGGGGCCAAGGACAAGCTGCGCGACATCTTCAGCCGTATCGATGGCCTCTGCATGGTCGGTCACACCCACATGCCGGGTGTGTTGACCGAGCGGTTTCAGTTCCTCACGCCTGCCAGTATCGACGGCGTGTACGAGGCGGCCGAGCACGAGAAGGCCGTCATCAACGTGGGCTCGGTGGGGCAGCCCAGAGATCAGGACAACCGCGCCTGCTTCGTCGTGTTCGACGGGGAGCGGCGAATCGAGTATGTGCGTGCGGAGTACGATTACGAGCGGACGATCAACAAGATCCAGAAAATCGAGGAGCTGTCCGCGGCCAATGGACTGCGATTGGAGAAAGGTGTCTGATGTCAGATTCAGATGACACTCGGCAGATCGAGAGCGTCGGTGAGCTGGTCGAGGACTTCAGCAGTCGGACCAAGCCTCGCGATGGGTTCCTCGTCGGCGCTGAGTTCGAGTTCTTCGGAGTCGAATATCCCGAGGGGCGTCCGCTGGCCTATGCCGGCGAACGTGGCATCTCCTCGCTGTTCGAGCGGCTCGCGGCCCGGGGCTGGGAGGCCGAGTTGGAAGACGGCCGGGCGATCGCCCTGTCGCGTGGAGGCGCCTCATTGACGCTCGAACCCGGCGGGCAGGTCGAGCTGGCCGGTAGCCCCGGCGCCGACCTGGACAGTGTCAGGGTGGAGCTGGGGAATATCTGCGGTCAGCTGGTCACCGCGGGCGCGGAGCTGGGTCTGCGGTTCTATCAATGTGGGCGACAGCCGTTCTTCGAGCTGGATGACATTCCTTGGGTCCCCAAAGGACGCTACGGCGTGATGCGCTCCCACCTCGGTCAGCGCGGGTCGATGGCCCACCGGATGATGAAGGAGACCGGCTCGATCCAGGTCAGCCTGGACTTCGACTCGGAGGAAGACCTGTGCCGCAAGTTCCAGCTGGTTTCCCGTCTCTCGCCTGTGACCGCTGCGCTGTTCGCTAACAGCGCTGTTGCCTGCCGCAAGCCGACCGGCATGCTCTGCGAGCGGGCGCTGATCTGGCGCAACACCGATCCGGCGCGCTGCGGGCTGATCCCAGGTGCGTTCGAGGAAGGGTTTGGCTTCCAGGCCCACGTCGACAACGCGCTCGACACGCCGATGATGTTCCTCTACCGGGATGGCTGGCTCCAGATGCCGGGCATTTCCTTCCGCGATTACCTGGCGGACGGGTACGAGGGACACAGCGCAAGCTGGACTGACTGGAACCTGCATCTGTCCGGGATCTTCACCGACGTGCGGCTGAAGAGCTATCTTGAGATCCGCACGGCCGACGCCCTGCCCTGGCCGCTGCCGATGACCGTGCCGGCCTTCTGGGTTGGCTTGCTCTACGACGACAACGCGCTGGAAAAAGCCTCGGAGCTGGTGGCCGGCTGGAGCTTCGAACAGACCGAGGCGCTGGTGGGCGAGGTGGTCGAGAAGGGACTCGGCGCCGAGGCTCGCGGCCGCCCGCTGCGGGCGCTGGCCGAGCAGCTGGTCGGGCTGGCGCAGGACGGACTGCCCGAGTCGCAGCGCAAATACCTGACGCCGCTGGCCGACCAGCTGAGCATCCACCAGACAGCTCCGGCGGTGCAGTTCGTCGAGGCCTGGGAGTCCGACTGGGTCGACAATCTGGAGGGATTTCTCGAGGTCAACGGCCTCGAGCGTGTCGCGGCTGCACAGTGACACGGTGCCATGATTGACCCCGCATACCTGGACCTGCTGGGGTCCAGGTATGCGAGAGAAGCGGTCGGGGGCCGGAGTCTCGGATCTGTCGGGTGGTTCCCGCTGGATTCACGCTCTGGGAGGGACGATGATCTGATCTGTGCCGTCCTCGTCGGCAGCCTGGGAGCGATCGTGGGTTGCGGTCTGTTCATGTCGATCGGTGCCTGGGCCACTCCGCGTCTGATCTCGCGGGAGCGAGCGTCAGCCTCAGATCAACAGCAAGACGCGCTCTAGGAGCCTCCGTCCGAGTCCTGAGCACGTCCTACCGGCTGCCGTCTGGCGGGGTCGCCGGGTAAATCGGTCAAATCCTGCGTGACGATTGGCCAGTGCGCTGCATCCCAAGCGCATGACAAAACGACTATTCATCCTCGCGTTTCTCTGCTGCATCCCACTTCACGCCGACAGCCAGCCGGACATCCCGTCTCTCCTGCGCGACCTCGATAGCTCCCAGTACACGGTTCGCCAGCAGGCTGCGGTGAAACTCGACTTGATTCTCGATCCGGCGCACCCGGCCGTCGCGCGCGCTCTGGCCGAGGGTTCGCTCGAGCAGAGACGAGCGCTCCAGCAGATCATCACACGCCCACCGAACCATCGTCGTCTGGCGGTCACCGATGCCATGCTCGAGAATCTGGCTCGATTTGGTGGGCTCTCCTCGCTCGATCTCTCGGGCTGCGTCAACCTGACCTCGAAGGGGCTGGCCGTCCTGGGTCGTTTACCGAAGCTGCGCCGCCTGAGTCTGGCCCGCTGCCCGATCAAAAGATCGGACCTGGAGCTGCTGCCGAGGGGCCTGCGCCATCTGGACCTGTCGGGGTGTGCGGTCAGTCTCGATCAACTCAAGACGCTGCCCCAGCTGGAGTCACTGGCGGCCCCTCCGGGCACCGACGCCGCTCAACTCAAGCGGCTGGTTCGCGCTTCTCCCGCACTGAAGCGTCTGGACCTCTCCGATTGCAGTGGCGTCGGGGATGCCGGTGTGCGCGCGTTGGGAACGCTGAAGCAACTCGCCCGACTGGATCTCTCCGGCTGTGGCGGTGTGGGGGATGCGGGAGTGCGGGTGTTGGGTGCCCTGAGGCGCCTGACCTGGTTGGATCTGTCTGGCTGCGCTGGGATCACCGATGACGGCGTGTCTGCGCTGAAGGGATTGACGCTCTTGCGTGATCTGCGGCTGGCCGACTGCGAGCGTTTGACCAATAGGTCGCTGGCCACGCTCGCGGTTTTGGGCGAGCTCCGGGAACTGGATCTCTCGAACTGCGTCAGGATCACTCAGGTGGGTCGGTTGCGATCACTCTCCAGGCTCTCCAGCATCGATCTGAGCGGTTTTCCGACGCCTGATGCCGGGCTGAAGTCCAAGCAGCGCCGGATCCGGCCGCCCTGGAAGACACGGCCGCTGGAGAGCAAGCCGGACCAGGTGTTCGAATGCTGCAATAATCTCAAGATCCTCGGGATGCAGTTGATGATCTATCGGCAGAAACACCAGGATCGGTACCCGCCGCTGAGGAGCCTGTTGTCGGTACAGCCGCAGGCGTCACTTCGCCGTTGCTGCTTCGTCTCGTCTCGCCACGGGCGCGTGAGTAGGGGTTACGGCTGGACATCCCACCCGATACGCAGCATGAAGGACGCGAGTCAACGGCCAGTGGCTTGGTGTCGCGGTGGCATCCACAAAGGGGGGTGGCGCCCCGTGGTCTTTCTCGACGGACACGTCGAGAGGGTTACCGAGAAACAGTTCCGCGAGGACATCGCTCGACTCGATAAGCGGGTGGCGCGGATGGAACAGGCCGGACGCGGGTCCCTGCACGACCACTAGGGTCGAGGGGCACGCGGAGGGGGATC
>CAZANL010000103.1:3247-10490 GCA_964486115.1 uncultured Planctomycetota bacterium | reverse complement strand
GCTGAACCACGGCTACATGTCGTTGCCAGGCCGGCCATTCACGATGGCGCGCTGGTGGGTCCGCTCCCACGCTTTTCAGCGAGATCGGCGGATCGTGTGTGTCGTGACGGGCTGGGTCGAATCGTGCGTCGGTCGGGGACCGGGGGCTAGCGGAGGGGGCGGTCGGACCGGTCCCCTCCGCAGGAACGTCGACTCAGGCGCAGACGTGAATGACGACGCTGAGGATCGTCTTGATCACGGTCGCGGGTACCCTCAGTCTGCCGCCCTCGAGCTGTTGCTGCTGGGCCGGGCTCAGCCGAATCAGGGTTTCTCGGGAGAGCCGGAGTTTCGGTGTCGGTTGATGGATTGGTTTCATCATGATCTCCATTGGTAGTCTGCTGGGATTCTATCGGGTGGTGTTCCTGCCCGCGGTGTAGGCGGCGAAGACGACCAGCCCGATCGTCACCGCTGCGCATGGGGCCGATGACGTGACAGTCCAGACACCTCCCTGGATCTGCGCCTGCTGCGAATCATCCAGCGCAACCAGATTCCGAACGGTCTCTCGTCGCAGTCCCAGCTTGCCTTCGTGTTTTTGCTTCAACATGAGTTTGCTCCTTTAATCTGTCAGTATTCTGAAGGACTGTCTGAGCAGATACAATTCGCGTGCCGCAGCCCGCGTTTGCCATAAGTGCTGTTCACGGATTGGCATGCGAAGTCTTTATCGGGTTGCTGGCGGCGAGAGGAGTGTCCCCGGCTGGGGTCAGGGCGTAAGGAATGGTTGCGGGACGGCGGAGTAAAGCGAGTTTGCGCCCGTTCGGCCAGGGGCGATCCCTGGTGCTCTTGCCGGGCGCCTGCGGAGTGCGGGAGTACTGCCGCGCCCTCGGCGATCAGGTGGGAACTACTTGATCCGGGAGCGGGCCTTGCGGATGTACCCGGCGAGCGTCTTTTCTCTGTCCGTTCCCTTCACGAGCGGCAGCGCTCGCTCCCAGTCCGCAATGGCCCGCCGATACCGCCTCTGTTTGAAGTGCAGACCCCCTCGGTTTTGGTAGGCCATGGCGTATCGGGGATCGATGCTGATTGCCTTGTCGTAGTCGGCCAGCGCCTTGTCGTAGCGCTTCATCCTTATGTATAGGCTTGCCCGATTGTTGTAGGTCGCGGCGCGGCGTGCGTCGATGCTGATTGCCTTGTCGTAGTCGGCTAGCGCCTTGTCATGACGCTTCATCGCAACGTACAGGCCCCCCCGATTGGAGTAGGCCATGGCGTATCGGGGATCGATGCTGATTGCCTTGTCATAGTCGGCCAAGGCCTTGTCGTAGCGCTTCATCGTCTGGTGCACGGTCCCCCGGTTGAAGTAGGCGCCGGCGAAGCCAGGGTTCAGCCGAATGGCGGTGTCGCAGTCTGCCAACGCCTCGTCGTACCGCTTCATCACCTGGTACAGTTCCCCCCGGTTGACGTAGGCATTCGGAGCTTCGGGTAACAGTCCAACCAAGGCATTGCTATCTGCCAGTGCCTTTTCCCAGGACTTGAGATCCATGTAGCATTGTCCGGAGTTCGGAAGGCCCAGGCGAAGTCTGCGCGCTTGGCCAACGCCCGCGTGCAAAACTCCACGCCCTGCTCGAGTGCCTTTGTCTTCGCGCTGCCATACAGCTTCTTCGCCTTGTCAATCTCACGCATCCCCAGCCCCCACAAACCGATAGCCGAGTCCTGGGTGCCGTGCTTGGCGGCCGCCCAGACGTGCTTTTCTGCGCTGCGCGTGTTTCCTCGACCCTGCTGGGCGTGCCAGCGATACAGCAGGAAGTGGGTCACGTAGTCTTTCGGGTCCTGCTTCAGCGCTCGCTCGAGTAAGCCCCTGGCCTTCGGCCACTCCTTCCGATCCAGCGCCATTCTCCCCCGCATGCGCAGCAGACCGGAGTGGTCGGGATACACTTGCTCGGCCTCGGCCAGCAGCTTGCTGACCATGGCGCGATCCCCTTTTCCGGTGTAGAGCTCCATCGCCTTGTGCACCTGCTCGGCGGCGCTCCCTTTCCGCTGGGCGACCTCCTTCTCTCGCGTCTCGCGGTCCCTTTCCTCGAGCGCCGCGACCGCCTTCCTCCGGCTGGCCAGCGCGTCTTTACGCGCGATCTGGGCCTCTTGCTCTCGCAACTCAGCCTTCTTCCGCTGAGCCGCCTCGTCCTTCCTGGCTGCCAGGGCAACATTCTTTTGCTGCCTCTCGTTGTCACGAGCAAGCCGCACCTGGTGCAGCTGCCAGCTGCTCGCGACGAAGCCCAGGATCACTGCCGCTAGACTGGCCGCCGCTGCCGCCACCGCCGGCTTGTGGCGCGCGGCCCACTTCTTGACCACCTGCCAGGTGTTGTACTCCGCGGCTTGCAGCAGGCGGCCCTCGAGGTGGGCTTCGATGTCTCGCTGCATGTCAACGACCGTGTCGTAGCGCTCTGCGGGCCGCCGGGCCATCGCCTTGAGCGTCACGGCCTCCAGCTCGGGCGGCACCTGACAATCCGGGGCGCGCTCTCCCGGGGGGAGCAGCTTGCCGGCGAGCACCCGGGCCAGGATCTGCGCGTGGGAGCTGCCGCCGTAGGGTGGACACCCGGCGAGCATTTCATAGAGCACCGCGCCCAGGGCGTAGACGTCGGTTCGCCGATCCAGCCGGTCGATCTCGCCCCGCGCCTGCTCGGGCGCCATGTAGGGGTAGGTCCCCAGCACCGCCCCGGCCTGGGTGCGCGGCAGTTTTCCCGCCCGCCCGGTGTCGGCCTCCTCCTCGGCGGGCCTGCCGCCGTCCGCGGCCAGGTCGGGCTCGTCGACCACCTTGGCCAGCCCCCAGTCCACCACCTGGACCTCGCCGAAGCGGCCGACCATGATGTTGGCCGGCTTGAGGTCGCGGTGGATCACCCCCTGGCTGTGGGCGTAGGCCAGCGCGTCACAGACCTTGAGCAGGATCTGCAGCAGCTCGAACAGCGGTCGGGCAGCCAGCGACTTGCTGAGGTCCTGGCCCCGGACACGCTTCATCGTGAAGTAGATCCGTCCGTCCTCGGTCATGCCCAGCTCGTGGACCGGCACGATGCCGGGGTGCTCCAGCCGTCCGGTGATCTGCGCTTCCTGAATGAAGCGCGCCTTCATGGTGGAGGAGGCCGTGCCGCGGATCAGCTTGGCTGCCATCTCGCGGCCGAGGGCCGGGTCGTGGATGGCCAGCACCTGGCCCATCCCCCCGGCACCGAGCTGGCCGCTCACCGGATAACGGGCCAGCGCCGCCGACGGGTCGCTCGGGGCGGCCGCAGTCGGCCCGCCCCCCGAATCCTCACGGGCGTCCTCGAAACCGCTGTGTAGTTCCAGCAGCAGCAGCCCTATCCGCCAGGCCGGCAGCAGCCGCTGGCGCAGCAGTTCCTGGGCCAGCGGTGAGGGCGGGTTACCGGCATGCTCCGCCTTGCGCAGGGTCTGCCGGCACGCCTCGAGCTTCTCCGGGCTGACCAGCTTCTCGGCCAGCAGTCGCTCGGCGAGTAGTTGGTCCGCGGGAGTCATCGCTCCCACTATACAGACGGGGGGGGGGCCTCATTCTACCGAGCGGAGGGCATCCCGGTATCCGCGGCACTGAACACGCGAGGGACCAGCCGACGGCGACGGCTGATCGAGCTGCCGCCACCTGGCCAGTCGGCAATGCATGACCTGCCAAATACAGAACCGTCGCCTGATTGCGGCTCCCAACGCGAACATCCGGGTCCCAGTTTTTTTTCAGAAACCCCACCAGCTGACACGAGGGCCTGCATACGGAGAGGTGAGAAGGCCAAATAACCACCTGGAGATCAAAATCATGCAGACTCACAGAATTTCGACCATCCACCGCTCGATCGTCATGTTCACCATTCTCGGGCTGATCGCGCTCCCAGTGATGCCGGCTGCCCATGCGGGCACGAACAGCCTCGCTCAGACACAAATCGGCAGTTTCAGTGTGAGTGAGAACGGGAGCACCAGCCAAGATATCATTGGTGCGGGTTCCTATTCTGAGGCTACCGTGACCAACGATGGCCCCGACGACATCACGGTGGTTGTGACGTATGGTTACCGCACTCAGCCCAAGACGCTAAAGAAAGGCCAGTCTTTGAGCTGTACGGCCATGCGGGACGCCGAAGGACAGCCGATCCCGATCACACAGATCACAGTCGAGATCGTTCCCGACACCAACACGCGCAACAACCTCAACTCCGCCGGCAAGGTCCAGCTCACCCGCTAGCAGGGCCAGTCCGCTGCCTGGGTCTTTCCCGCAGCTTCGGGCTGGGAGGGGAGGTGGCCGCAGGACCGGTTGATCCGGCGGTCTCCCTCCGGGGAGGATCTGCGGGAGGTGGGGCCGACCTCGAGGGGGGTGCTCGGGAACTCCTCGACGTGGCCGGGTGGCGACAGAATGGCTGGAGGGCCGGGAGCGATCGCTCCGGCAATGCACACTCACGTGAGAACTGTCGGGCTGCTCCCGTATCTGTTGGTGAACCCGTTATTTTGTCGGAGATCCAACATGCCACGTAGCTCGCGAGGGGAGTCTCCCGGACAGATCCCAACGGTTCAGGATGCGCTCTTGTCGGGTCGGGACGGTGCCCGCCCGGCACTCCAGCCGCGCACCAGGCTGCTCCACAGGACCCCATCGACGCCTGACCGGCCGCTCGATATCGAGGCCGAGGATTGCCTCAGGACGGACACGCTAGGTCGCTACCCGATCAGCGGCCGGCTCGGCGCCGGAGGCATGGGTGAGGTTCTTCATGTGCGCGACGATCACCTTGGCCGCGAGCTCGCGGCCAAGGTGATGCGCTCGGACCACGCAGAGGATCCGGTCCAGCTGCGCAAGTTCCTCCAGGAGGCTCGGATCACCGGGCAGCTCGAACACCCCAACATCGTTCCGATCCACGAGCTGGGGATGACCGATCAGAAGCGGGTGTTCTTCACGATGAAACAGATTCGCGGGCGCGACCTGGCAGCCGTCCTCGGCAGCGCTCCCCGGCCCTCCCGGATCCGGCTGCTGGAGATCTTCATCAAGATCTGCGACGCCATCAGCTTCGCCCACTCGAAGGGGGTGATCCACCGCGACCTCAAGCCGGCCAACATCATGGTCGGCCAGTTCGGCGAGGTGCAGGTGATGGACTGGGGGCTGGCCCGCCAGGTCGGACAGGCCGATCTGGCCGAGGCGGGATGCACGCTCGATCTGGGCGGGCGGGGGCTGGCCGAGCGGACCCGGTGGGGAGGGGCGGTCGAGCCGCTGGTGACCCTGGACGGAGCGATCGTCGGCACACCGGCCTTCATGTCGCCCGAGCAGGCGCGGGGCGAGGTCAGCAAGCTCGACCGGCGGGCTGATGTCTATGCGCTGGGGGCGATCCTGTACCAGATACTGACACTCGAGCTGCCGTTCGAGGGTGAGAACCTGTGGGACGTGCTGGGACAGGTGGTCGAGGGCGCCGTGATCCCGCCCTCGACTCGCACGCCGCAGCGGGAGGTCCCCCGGGAGCTCGAGGCGGTGGCGCTCAAGGCGATGGAGTTGAGGCCTGCGAAGCGATACGACACCGTCGACCTGATGAAGCAGGACATCGAGGCCTACCTCGGGGGCCGCCTGCTGCAGGCCGCCGAGTACAGCGCCTGGCAGCTCTTCAAGAAGTGGGCCGTGCGCCACAAGGCGGCCGTGGTGGCGGCGGCGGCGATCTTGCTGGCGCTGATCGCGGCGTTCGTCGGGATCGGCCGGCAGATGTGGCAGGTACGAATCGCACGGGACGCGGAGAGGAAGCAGCGCATCCGTGCGGAGTTCAGGGAGCGAGAAGCCCGGTCCGAGCGACGACAGGCGAACAAGTTCAGGAAGGCCGAGGCGGCTCAGCGGAAAAGGGCGGAGCAGGCGGTCCGTCAGCTGCAGGCGGCGGAGTGGGTCCGCAAGGCGGAGGAGCTCTACGCCAGAAAGGGGAGTCGCACGTTGGTCCTCAAGCTGCTGACGGATGCCCAGCGGGTGCATCCCGACCACTCCGGGCTGCTGCGCCTGCGGGGGAGGCTGGCGCTGGACCAGAGACAGTGGGCAGATGCCAAGGACCTGCTGGGCCGCGCGCTGCAGCGGGATCCGAAGGACTACGTGACCCACTTCCTGCTCTTTCGCTGGCACGCCGAGCAGGGGCGAGGGAACACCGCCAGCGCGGCAAAGCACGCTCAAGCCGCCGCCGAGTACGGCACCCGTGACTCGGCCAGTGGACTGTGGGGGCTGGGCCAGCAGGAGTACGACAAGGCCCACAAGCTGTCCGGAGGCGAGAGGATCCAGGCACTCGAACGCGCGGTGCAGTTTTGTACGAAGGCGCTGGCCCGGCGGGCCGACTTCGTCTGGGCGCTGATCGTTCGGGGGGTGTGCCACAAGGAGCTTGGGTCCTGGAGCAAGGCTCTGGCCGACCATGATGCCGTGGTTGGGCTGACTCCTGAATGGGCCATTGCCTATAACAACCGGGGGCATCTACACCAGACGATGAAACGCTACGACAAGGCGCTGTCCGACTACGACCAGGCGATTCGCCTCCGTTCGCGCTACGCCCGGGCCTACCTCAACCGGGGACGCTTGCACCAGAAGATGACGTGTTACGACAAGGCGCTGGCGGACTACTCCGCCGCGATTCGCATCGACCCCCGCCAGGCCAGAGCTTACGTCAGCCGGGGGAGGCTGCACCAGGCGATGAAGAAGTATGACTGGGCGCTGTCCGACTATGGCAAGGCGATTCGTCTGGCCCCCGATACTGCCGATTTCTGGGTCCGTCGGGGGAACCTCTACGGGGGGATGCAGCGGACCGACGAGGCGCTGTCCGACTATGGCCAGGCGATGCGTCTGGCCCCCGGTTCTGCCGCTGCCTACTACCACCGGGGGAACCTGTATGGCGCGATGAAGCAGTTTGCCAGGGCGCTGTCCGACTACGACCAGGCGATTCGCCTCGACCCCCGTCACGCACAGGCCCATAACAACCGGGGCATCCTGTACGCGGCGATGAACAGGCCTGACAAGGCGCTGTCCGACTACGACGAGGCGATTCGCCTCGTCCCTCGCCTGGCCATGGCCTATGTCAATCGGGGGAACTTGCACGGGAATCGAGGGCGGTTTCGCCTGGCCATTGCGGACTGGGAGCGGGCGCTGCCGCTGGTGCGGGGGACGGCCTGGGAACAGAAACTCACCAGGTGGATCCCGGAGGCCTGGTCCAGGATCAAGTGACCCCGTCAGCCCTTTCCGCTCGCTGTGGGTTCTGGTACCTGCTGGGTTGAGTGGTGGGGCTGGACC
>CAZANL010000103.1:0-3237 GCA_964486115.1 uncultured Planctomycetota bacterium | reverse complement strand
GTCACAATCCTAGCGCCGCCGGTCGATCCGATCCAAGAAATCGGTGAATGCACTCGGTGTCAGGCGCGTGATATCGTGGACGGGGTGGCACGGCGGCATGCGGAGCTGGCCGGATGGCGATGCGCGGCCGGCCTTGATTCGGTACATATTGGGGGGGGGTCCGAATGGTCGGGCAGACCGACGGCAGTTCATTCTCTTGGGACGACCTGACCGAGGTGACCATTGTCACCACCGACGACGGTCCATTCCTCGAAAATGTCTTCTGGGTGCTGACCTGCGCGGACGGCGCGGTCTACGAGCTGCCTGGGGCCTTGGTCGCAGATGACCTCCTGTCACGCTTCCAGGCCTTGCCAGACTTCGACAACGAGGCCTTGATCGCCGCGATGAAGTCCACCGATCACGCCAAATTTCCCTGCTGGTCCCGCTCGGCAGAGCCGAGCGGCTAGATCGCACCATCGCGATCTGGCGTGTCGCGATGGACGACCACTCTTACCCTGACCTGGGCCCGAAGCTCCCAGGTTGACGATCGCAAGGGGCGGCGCGGACGCAGCGGTTGACTACCGTGGAGACCGATCGCGAACTCTCACCGCCCTCACTCCTCCAGCCGTGGCTGTCCGCATGCGAAGGTAGGCTCACTGAACGAGATGTCGGACCGCTACGACGGCGGCCTCGGGCCGTCCCTCCCGACCCGGCGCACAAAATCGAAAGAAAGCTGGAACAACGGGCCGGGAGACGCATCCAATGACCCATGACTCGACGCTTCTTGCTCTCGTTTGTTCTCAGCCTGCTCTCGGTCGTGGCGTCAGCGGAAGCTCCGCCGACGGACGCCGAGGTCGCACTCCTGGTCGAGCAGCTCGGCGCTCGGTCTTTCCGGCAGCGTGAGGCAGCGCAACAGCAGTTGCTGGGATGCGGCCAGAACGCGATTGCGCTGCTGCGCAAGGCGGCTCGGGAATCAGACAACCTCGAACGCAGCAGGCGGGCCAAGCAGGCCCTCGCGATGTTGGCCAAGCCGCGTTGGACGACGCTGAAGCGGGGTTTCCCGCTGGCCCGCAAGCAGGGCAAGCTGCTGCTGGTCTTCAGCACGGTCGGCGAGATCGACGGTTTCTCCTGAATGGGGGGTAACCTGATGCGAACCGTGACGTTCGCCGACCTCAAGCTGGCGCTGTTGATCAACCGTACGACGGTGCCGGTCTGGCACAATCAGAATGCGCAGGCCAGCGGGGTGTGGCAGCGGGGAGTACGTAGGAAGCGTGCGCAGCTGAATCATGTTCAGGTCAGCGCCTATCCGATGGGCGCGGGCGGCGGGAATATCCGGACGTACTTCTGTACGCCTGGGGGGCAGGTCGTGCACTATCTTCAGGGGTACTGGTCGGCCGAGCAATACACCGTCGCGCTGCGGTTCGCACAGCGACAGCACGAGCGGCTGCAGCAGGATCCCCGGGCACTGGCGCCGCTGAAAAAACAGCTGACAGCCAGGATCAGCGGGACGCAACAGGCCCGGACACAGCTGCGGAAGGTGCATCCGGCCGAGTTCAGCAAGCCCGTTCGCCTCTCCAAGGTGCGTCAGCGGGAAGCCGCGCTGGGACTGCGCCGGATCAGCCACGTCGAAGCGTCGAAGATCATCGGCAAGCAGGTCGAGCCGATCCTTGCGGGCCTCCGGAAAAGAAACATGATGTGCGGGAAGATCATATGAGGGTAGTCCTGCCCGGCCCCCGTTGGGGGCTCTTGCTGCTCTGCGGCCTGCTGGCGGGATGCGCCAGTCCGGTCCCATGGGGAACCGATCTGTCGGCCGGGATGGCCGAGGCGCACCGCACGGGCAAGCCCCTGCTGGTCATTTCGATCGTTGGCGACCTGCGGGCCCGCTGCTGATTGGCCGCTCACGCGATGAGGGGGGGGGACCCTCCTCGATCCCGACACCCAGGACTTTCTGGCCGAGCGGTTCGTCATCGTGACGCACAATCAGCTGCCGGAGTTGTACTGCAGCAGCGGCACGGTTGACCCTCAGGACTATCCGGCGGACCAGCTGCGCTGCGTCACGGAGGGTGCTGGCGGGGGCAACGTCCTCAGCTATTTTTGCACCTCCAGCGGGCAGGTGGTCGGATACCTGGCAGGTTACTGGAGACCTTCGCGCTACCTGGAGGAGACTCGCTGGGCGCTGGCTCGAATGTCGCAGAGCCGTGAAGCGCTCGCGCGGCCCCACGGGGTTCGAGCGTCCCGGTTACAGCAGGAGCGGGACGCGCTCCATCCGCCCGATCAGGTCCAGCAGCTGTTGGCCAGCGGTCCGCCCGCCAGGCGGGCCCAGGTGTTCGCCGAGGTGGCTGCGTTCAACCGCCTCGGTCGGTCACATCGGGAGTCGCGCGAGACCTTGCACTGGCCGATCCGCAAGGTGCTGCAGAAGGTCGAAGACGAGGTCTATACCAAGGGGGCGCTGGGTTGTGACTCCTGGCTTGGTTTGGATGCCTCCCTGGATGGCAATGTCTCACTCCGGGATAGCTATCCAAAGGTGAGCGCTGGTTAGAGTGCGGGTGAGCTGTCTTGCGGAGGCTGGCCCACGTGGCCGAGGCATCAAATCGGTAACCAGATTGCCGGTCGTGTTCTGTGCCAGTTAACGGTTCCAGGAATAGCTGGGCCAGTATTAATCCTTGCTGGAGAGTGGCTTGTGTCGGTTGCTGCGAATGCGCGGCATTGGCACCGCCATTGCAGTGGGTGTTCTCACCAGATTATCAACAATCAGCCCCGCAGGAGGTTCCGGTCGAACCGTCGAGTGGGCTGACCAAACAAGAGACGAGGAAATGATCATGTTCGAACAACTGATCAAGGCCGCGACCACGCTGACATTCGCGCTCGCGATTCCGGTGATGGCTGCGGCCCAGACCCAAGACGAGGTGAAGGCGACCGCAGGCGCGCCCTGGCAGCGAATCCGCACCCGGTATCGGGCTGTGCGGGACTTTCCCTTTCGCACGCCGACCGAGCGGATGGCCTCGATCGGTAACTCGATCGATCTCCCCTCGGACGTCACGTTCTCCACCTCCCCCGGCGAGTACAAGCTGAGCGTCGATACGACTGGCAACGGACAGCCGGACACGTCAGCCAAGGGGGAGCACGACACGATGCAGCTCGTTCTCCAGTACGAGGACGGCACGCGCCAGCCTTACTCGATCTACCTGACGCATGTCGGAACCCGCTGGAGCTATCGCCGCCACTGCTTCCGCTACGCCAAGTTCAAGAACACGCCGA
>CAZANL010000102.1:6963-10493 GCA_964486115.1 uncultured Planctomycetota bacterium | reverse complement strand
GCCTGATTATATCGTCAAAGAACTCTGGCAACTGGTTCCGACCGCGGTCTACTTCGTCGTCGGCTTGGTGCTCTTCGGCTTCAGCATCCTGCTGATGGAGAAGCTCGCCCCGTTTTCGATCCGCAAGGAGATCGAAGAGGACCAGAACACCTCGCTGGGCATCCTGATGGGGTCGGTGCTGATCGGCCTGGCCATCATCATGGCCGCCGCGATGAAGTAGCTTCCGTGTCCGAAGAGCCCGAAGAAACGGGCCGCAACGACCGGGCCGGCGGCTTTCTGCTGCTGGCGGCGGTCTTCGTATTGGCGGCCTGCGGACTGGTCTACGAGCTGATCGCCGGCACTCTGTCCAGCTACCTGCTGGGCGACTCGGTCACCCAGTTCTCCCTCGCCATCGGCCTGTTCCTGTTCGGAATGGGCATCGGCTCCTACGTCTCGCGCTTCATCACCAAACGCCTCCTGGCCGTCTTCATCGGCATCGAGATCCTGGTCGGCCTGGTCGGCGGCATCACCCCAGTCGTCGGGTTCTGTCTGTTCGCCTTCACCGAGATCTACACGCCCGTGCTGTTCGGCCTGGTGATCCTGATCGGCGCGCTGATCGGGATGGAGATCCCGCTGGTGATCCGCATCCTGCGTGCAACCAGCGACCTGCGCGTGACCGTGGCCAACGTGCTCTCCGTCGACTATGTCGGAGCGCTGGTGGCGGCCATCGTCTTTCCGTTCCTGCTACTGCCGCACCTCGGCCTGGCTCGCGCCGGGCTGGTGGTCGGACTATCCAACGTGCTGGTCGGCCTGCTGCTATTGGGCATCCTCGGAGAGCACGTCGGACGCGCCCGCACCAAGCTGGCCTGGGCCGGCAGCCTGATCGGGATCCTGCTGATCGCCGGCATCCTCACCGCGGGGCGGCTGGTCAGCTACTTCGAGAACCAGCTGTATCAGGACGAGATCATCCTGGCTCAACAAACCAAACACCAGCGAGTGGTGATCACCCGCCATCGCGGGGACATCCGGCTGTTTCTCAACGGACAGCTCCAGTTCTCGTCGGTCGACGAGTACCGCTACCACGAGGCGCTGGTCCATCCCGCAATGTCGCTGGCCGAGCGCCGGACCAACGTGCTGATCCTCGGCGGCGGAGACGGAATGGCGACCCGCGAGGTGCTCAAGTATGCCGATGTGGAGCGGGTCGACCTGGTCGACCTGGACCCCGTGGTGACCCGGCTGTTCAAGGACAAGCCGCTATTGGCCGCGCTCAACGGTCAGGCGCTGAAGGACCCACGGGTGACGATCCACAACGCGGACGCGATGCGCTACCTGGAGCAGACCACGCGGCGCTACGACCTGATCTTGATCGACCTGCCAGACCCCAGCGAGGCAGTGCTGGGCAAGCTCTACTCCCGCCCATTCTACCGCCTGGCCGGTATGCGGATGACGGCCGGCGGGAAGCTGACGACCCAGGCGACCAGCCCTTACCGCTCCCGCGAGGCGTTCTGGTGCATCGCCAAGACTCTGGGCAGCGAGTTCGCCGGGGTCCTGCCCTACCGCACGATGGTGCCCACCTTCGGCACCTGGGGCTTCGTGATGGCCGGCAAGACGACCCTCGACCCGGCGCGAATCAAGCTCGAAGCGCCCACCCGCTATCTGTCGGCCAAGCTGCTGCCCGGGCTGTTCGTCTTCCCCAGGGACATGGCTAGAGTCGAGACGCCGATCAACGGCCTGAACGATCCAGTGGTGACCAAGCTGTATCGCCAGGGCTACCACAAATACCTCGACTGAGCCGGTTCAGGGCCCAGGCCTGTTCCGACCGCCCCCCGAGCTCCTTCTCGTCAGACCGTGACCGCGGTTGAAGTGGGGATTTCTTTCGGGCGGGAGGGGGAGGCGCCCACTCCCCCGGGCAATAAAGAGCGACGGTCGCCCGAGCTACTCGGGTTGAGGGTTGAGTCCAGATTCCAGTTCACTGGTCAAGCCCGGGGCGCCGCCGACTTGCCTCGACAGACCTGTTGTCGTCTGCAGCCTGAGTGCCCCGACCTGAGGGAGGTTAGGCTCTTTTTGGTTTCTTCCCGGAGGGCGGGACTCATCCAGCCATCCGGAACACCCGCTCAAACGCTCGGCGAGCTAACCGGTTGCCAGCGCGGCGGCCAGTCGACAGCCGTCGAAGAACTCGGAGACCGTGATGTGCTCACCCAGCGAGTGGGGCCGGTTCTGGCCCGCGCCAAAGGTGATCGTCGGGACACCTTTGAGGTTGAGCCAGGTGGCGTCGAGCCCCCCATCACCAACACGCAGCTCCGGCTCCAGACCCGACGCTTTCGCCACCCGGACCGCATGGAGGGCCACCGGCGAGGTCTTGGAGATGCGGAAGGCCGGAAAGCTGTCGACCACCGTCAGCTCGGCGACGCCACGCTTGCCATCGTGGGTCTTGACCGTGCGCACCGCCCTGGCGAACGCCTTGCGGTAGGCGTCAGTGATCCGATCGAGGAAGCTCGGGCTGTGACTGCGACACTCCCCGGTGACCGTCATCTGGCCGGTCACCTCGTTGGTCGCCGCCCCCCCATCGATCCGGCCGACGTTGCTGCTCCCACGACGGTTGCCCTTGATCACCTTTCCAAACCAGCCCTTGCGGTGAACCTCCTCCAGCGCCAGCGCGGTTATCGCGGCGGCCGACACCCCCTCGTCGGGATGGACCCCCGCATGAGAGGCGATACCGGTCACGTCGACGCACCACTCCTGGGCGCCGATCGCGCCGATCGTGTAACGTGCGGGCCTGCCGCCGTCGACGTTGAACCCCATCGCCACCGGCCCAAGATCCTTCTTGGTCACGTGACGCGCACCGTAGAGTCCAGCTTCCTCCCCGACGGTGAACAGCAGCGTCAACGGCGGATGCGGCAGTTTTTGCGTGCGCAGCGTCTGGACCAAGCTGAGCAGCGCCGCACAGCCGGTGCGGTCGTCTCCACCCAGTGCGGTCTTGCCCTTCGGGACGATGCGGGCGCCGCGACGGACCGGCTCGGCCCCAGCACACAGCGGCACCGTGTCCATGTGTGTCATGAACAGCCAGGGTTTTCCGGGCCGGGTGCCGGGCAGCTTGACCAGCAGATTCCCGACGGTGTACCCGGGAATGCGTCTGTGCGCCTGGTCGTGGCGAATGGCCTTCTTCGGCACCCCGAGGGCGCGCAACTTCCTCGCAATTTCGGCAGCCACGGGACCTTCCTGCCCGCTCATCCCCTCGATGCCCAGCAAGGTCATCAAGGTGGACAGAGCGTATTCGGTGTCGATCTGGTGTGTCATGGCGGGTCCCTTGTCTCAGTCGGTCTTCCGGTATGGCAACTGGCCACCTGCGCGGCAAACCTCGCTGCGCTCGGACGGGGCCTTCGCCCTTCGAGTCCAGAACCAGCGGCCGGCAAACCGCGCCCCAGGATTCACAGGGGGCGGGATCGGTGCGACCGGGGAACGTACTGTTCTCAGGTGTTTTCGAGAAACCCCACCAGCCAAGTCGGCGAGCGGTATACGGAAGGGTACAGACGAATCGGTGGCCCACAACC
>CAZANL010000102.1:0-6953 GCA_964486115.1 uncultured Planctomycetota bacterium | reverse complement strand
GTGCGTATTTTGCACCGCGGCTCGGCTGGCTTCTGCCTGGAGCTTTCCCTGGTGTGCGGGCATCGGGTGGGTCATCGAGACTGCCACGTGCCTGACGTTGATTGCGGTTTTGTCCCGAGTTGGGCCCACGTTGGGCACACAAGGACACCGGCATGACGGAGGACCACATGAACAGGCATACGCTAGCCCCCGAGGCCTGCCATCCGCTTGGCGAATGCGCAAACCACCCCAGCTGCATCGACTTCGAGATCGGACCGGACGCGAGCGAGAGTCAGGCCACCCGCTGCAGGTGCAGCGCCCGTGCGGCGCGGGCCGACAGCCGGGAGCTCGAACACGTCAACCTGACCGGTAGCCCGACAGGGGCTGCGCCTGACAACGATCTGACCCAACGCATCGACCGATCGGTGATGCTGGCCATCGCCACGTGGCGTGGCGAGCCGACAGCGCTCCGAGGATCCGCTGCTGATAGACAGCCCTGACGTTGGGCCGATGACTCCTGTCAGCTCAGCCGGAGAGACCCGGCAGCCTGAGCCGATTCGACCCTGACAAATCGGCCCGCCGGCCGGCCCCTCCCGCCTGCGACCGAAAAAATCCACCGCAGATGGAACATTTGACGGTCGGATTCCGTCATTGGGTTCTGGCGAGAGGTCCCAATGTCGCTATGGAGTCACAAATGTCGTGTGAAGAACACTTTGCGGATGCACTGCTAGGGAGTGGCGAAGATGGCTGCCCCGACTGCCAGCATCTAGTCAGCCAGTCCCAGCGCCTCGCCACGCAGTTCTCGAGGTTGCCCCGCCACACGCCGCCGGCGAGTGTCTGGGAGAACCTATCGAGCTCGTTGCGGGCCACCCGCCAGCGACAGCGCGCGTCTTTCTGGAGCAGCATGATGACCGGCCTCGCGGCCGCAGCCCTGCTGCTCTGCCTGATCCATCCGATGATCAGTCCGGCGCCCGAGAGTCCGGCGGCCCAACAAAGATCCTCGGCCAGCCAGCCCAGAACGAGTCTCGTGCCGGAGCTGGCGGTCCTGCAGCAGGAGCCAGAGGATCTGATGGCTCTGGCGGGCCCCGAGTACTAACGGTCAGCCCGATGGACCCAGTGCACGCAAATTCACGTGGTCGATTGATCAGCTACTGCGCACTCTCCCTGATCTTCCTCGGCGGAGCGCTTGCCAGCATCTGGCAGATTGTCGAGGACGATCGGCAGAGAGGACTGTTGTCTGACATCAGGACCCATCCGCAGCGAATTGCCTATTCGGGCCAGCTGGTCTGGGAGGGCAACATCTGGGGGCGGCCGGTGAAGGCAACACTAGATATCGAACACTGGGCGCCCGGTCAGACACGCGTCAAGCTGGTCAAGACCGAGCCCGAGATCTTCAAGGCAGCAAAGGACTCCCCTTGGATCCGGCAGGGGCTCTCCCGGCTCCAGAATCGACTGGCATCGAGTCGCATGCGTCGCGTCTGGAGTGGGCTGTGGGAAGAGTCCCTGCTGCTGCACAACTATCAGGCAAGGCTCTCTGGCGCAAAGCCTCTGGCCGGGCGCGAAACACTGCGACTGACGCTGAGGTCGATCCACCCCGACAGACCGTGGCTGGACATGCTCGTCGACCGCGAGAACCGCATGCCACTCCAGTTGATTCAATACGCCAGGGACGGTCAGCCCTCGTTCAAGATGTCGTTCACGTCGATTCGCTACGGAAAACCGCAGGGCAAGGCCCCCGAGCAAGTCACGCAACGCCACCGCCGGCCGAAACCGATATCCCTGACCGCAGCCCTCAAACATGAGTCCCCACCGGCGGTCCTCACCTGGCTTCCTGATGGCTTCAAGCTCAAGGAGGTCCAGCAGATACGTCGTTCAACCCGCTGGCGCGGGGGCTCCTCGAAGCAGCCACCGGGGCCGCCCGCATGGCGAGTGGCCTACTGGGACGGCTTGGCCCGAATCACACTGTATCAGTTTACATGGCAAAGGGATAAAACCCGCAACCGACACTGGGGAGCGCGGGTTCCAAACCAAAAGCAGGCCAGTCCGTACAAGTCAACGACTGGGTCCGCCTGGAGCAAGAAAGTCCTGAGCAACGGCCTGACGGTCCAGTTCAAGGAGAGCGCAGACCGATCGGTCGTCAAGGCCAAGATCGGCGACCGCACCTTGATACTGGTCGGCCGCCTGAGGACCGAAGCGCTCCTCGGATGCATGTCATCGATCACGCCCCACCCTCAACACTAAGGAGAACTCGAGATGCGATTGATCACTCTGATCACCCTTTCCGCTGCGATGTTGATGGCCATGCCCGGCCTGACCTTCGCCCAGGACGAGGAACCAAAGGAAGAGAAAAAGCAGGAGAAGTCGGAGGCCGAACAGCAGGCAGAACGTCGGGTCGGCTGGGTTCTGCGGCAACTGAAGGGTCAGCTCGAGCTGTCGGATTCCCAGTCCGACAAGATCAAGGAGATCCTGATGGCCACCGAGATGAAGCAGAGCAAGATGCGCAACGATCAGTCCAAGCAGATCGAAGCGCTGCTCACACCCGATCAGCAAGAGAAGTACAAGACACTCCGTGATCGTAGCGGACGCGGCGGACGCGGTGGACGCGGTGGGCGCGAGGGCCGGCGCGGCGGCATGGGCCGGATGATGGGCCTCGACATCGAGAGCATCAAGGAGAAACTCGGCCTTTCTCCAGAGCAGGAAAAGAAGATCGAGGAGTTGATCAAACAGGCGACCGATCAGGGGCGCGAGGCATTCCAGAAAATGCGCGAGGGCGGCGGCTTCGACATGCAGAAGATGCGGGAGCTGTTCGAGAAGGGTCGCAATGACATCCGCGAGAAGATCAACGGGCTGCTCGACGACGAACAGAAGAAGAAATTCGCCGACCTCAACAAGGAGATGGACGAGCGGATGCAGCAGTTCATGGGCCGCTTCGGCGGAGGCAATCGCGGCGATCGCGGCGATCGCGGTGGTCGCGGCCGTGAGCGCCGTCCACGCAACCCAGAGGAGATGACCGAGCGCCGCCTGAAAGAGGTGATGACCTCGCTCAAGCTGCCCGACGAGGAAGCGGCCGTGCTGGGTGAGTTGATCAAGAAGGTGATCAGCTACCAGTCGAAGACCGGCGCCCAGTCCCGGACGATGCGGGAAGAAATCCGCAAGCTGGCGACCGGTGGCGGCGACGCCGAGTCCACGAAGGAGAAGATCGAGGACCTGCGCAAGCTGCGCGAGACCGCCGACGCCAAGCTGAAGACGCTCCGCGAAGGTCTCAGAGAACTGCTGACGGAGACCCAGGAGGCCGTGTTGATTTCGCACGGCGTCCTGAACTAGCCGAGGTTTGTTGATGCCTTTAGGTGAGAAGCTCCTGGAGCGGGGCCAGCTGACCGTCGAGAAGCTGACCCAGGCAATAGAGAAGGTGGATCAATCCACCAGCCTGGGTGAAGTGCTGATCAACGATCAAGTGGTGCCCGAGGAGGTGGTACTGTCCACCCTGGCCGAGCTGACCAGCTTGCCCGTGGTGGACCTGGCGAGGGAGACGATTGACAAGTCGGTCGTCTCCCTCGTCCCACCCAGAATGCTGCAGGGCCGAAGCATCTTGCCACTTCGGCGAGAGAACGGCGCCATCGTCGTCGCCACCGCCGACCCCCTGAATCTGCAGATCCTGGACGAGCTGCGACTGGTGCTGGACTGCGACATTCGCGCAGTCATCGCCTCTCCCACCGCGATCGAACAGGTTGCGCGAGCCGAGTTCGGCCTGGGCGCCGGTGCAATCGATCAGATGATCGCCGATCGCGGCGACGTGCTCGAGCTGCACGACACAACAGCCTCGGCAGAAGATCTGCAGCTCACCGAAGACCGTGGACTGATCCAATTCGTCAACCAGATCCTGGTTCAGGCGATCCACGAGCGGACGAGCGACATCCACATCGAGCCGTTCGACAAGTGGCTGCGTGTGCGATACCGAATCGACGGAGTGCTGGAAGAGAAAAAGATGCCACCCGGCACGGAGCGCTTCGCTCCCGCGATCGTCAGCCGAATCAAGATCATGGCCGACCTGGACATCGCCGAGAAGCGAGTGCCGCAGGACGGTCGCATCAAGCTTCGACTAGAGGGACGTGAGTACGACGTCCGCGTGTCGATTATCCCGACGCTGACAGGTGAAGACGCTGTTCTGCGCCTGCTCGACTCCCAGGGGTCGAGCTTTGGCCTGGAGCAGCTAGGAATGGACTCCAAGACCTACGAGGTCTGGCAGAAACTGATCCGACAGCCCAACGGCATCATCCTGGTCACCGGCCCGACAGGCAGTGGCAAGTCCACATCCCTCCACGCGGCGCTCTCCAGGATCAAGAGCAACGAGATCAAGATCATCACGGTCGAGGATCCGGTGGAGTACCATCTCGACGGCGTGAACCAGATTCAAGTCAACGACAAGACCGGCCTGACCTTTTCAGCCAGCCTACGCTCGATCCTACGCCACGATCCAGACATCGTGATGGTCGGTGAGATCCGCGACCTGGAGACTGCCGAGATTTCCATCCGTGCAGCACTCACCGGTCACCTGGTCTTCTCCACCCTGCACACCAACGACGCGCCGAGCGCGATCACACGACTGCTCGACATGGGCCTGGAGCCTTTTCTGGTGGCCAGCTCGGTCGAGGGCGTGATGGCCCAGCGGCTCGTTCGGCGGCTCTGCCTCGAGTGCCGCGAAGAGGTGGCGGTCACAGAAATCAAACGCCTCCCGGAAGATCTGCCATCAGACATCGAGTCGGTATGGAAAAGCGTGGGGTGCGAAGCCTGTCGCGAAACGGGTTATGCAGGACGGACAGGCATCTATGAGTTGATGCCGCTCAACGAGGAACTCCGCGACATGGTGGTCCAGCACGCAGCAGCAAGCAAGCTGATGCGTCTCGCGCGGGACGCCGGCATGACCACCCTGCGCGAAAACGGCTGGAAGGTCCTGCGTAACGGCATGACCAGCCTGGGCGAGATCCTCCGCGTCACCAAGGGCGGGATCTCATAAATGCAGACGTATGCCTACAAGGCAAAGAGCTCGGCGACAGGACTCCTGGAGGGCACCCTGCAGGCCGAGAGCCGTCAAGACGCGCTCAATCTGCTCGAGGCCGATGGCCTGTTTCCGCTGGAGGTTTCGCTCGAACAGGAGGTCAGAGGCGGAGTCGCGCAAGCCGCGCGCTGGTTCAACCGGGTCAAGAAGAGGGAGGTTACCGCTTTCAGCCGACAGCTGGCCGACCTGCTGCGGGCCGGCATCAACCTCAGCGAAGCGCTCAACATCCTGATCCGCGAGTCCCCCCGGCCACAGGTGACCGCGATGCTCAACGAACTGAAGGGCACCGTCTCTTCAGGTGAGCCGCTGTCCGCCGCACTGCGCATGCGAACCAACTTGTTCGGCGACCTGTTTATCAACATGGTGCGCGCGGGCGAGGAGGGCGGATTCCTCGCCGAGGTGCTCGAGCGGGTGGCGACCTTCCGTGAGAAAAGAGAAGAGCTGGCCGGCAAGATCAAGGAGGCGCTGGTCTATCCGGCGATCCTCGGGTTGCTGGGCAGTGCCACGGTGATCTACCTGCTGACCTTCTTCATCCCCCGGTTCAGCCAGTTGTTCGCCGATATGGGTGCGACCCTTCCCAAACCGACCCTGATCTTACTCAGCATCAGCACGTTCATGTCGGACTGGTGGCCCGCGCTGCTGATCTGCCTGGTTCTGGCCATCGCGCTCACCGTCCAGTTGATCCAGAGCGACCGAGGAAAGAGGCTCTCGGACGTCCTGGCGCTCAAGATCCCGCTGGTGCGCACCATCGCAACCCAGGCGGCGCTCTCGCGGCTTTCCCGAACACTAGGTACGCTGATGGGCAGTGGGGTCCCGGTGCTGCGCGCGCTGGAAATCTCCGGACGCGCCACGGCTAATTCGGTCTACGAGGAGTCCCTCGACCGCATCCGGTCCAGGGTCCAGGAAGGCTCCAAGATCGGCGAGGCGGTCGCGGAGGAGAACATCTACCCGGCGAGCTTCCGTGGGCGAATCGGGGTCGGCGAGGAGTCCGGCAATCTCGAGTCGATACTGGTCAACATGGCCGACGGATATGAGGTCGCCGTCGACCGAGCGGTCAAGGCCTTCGTTACGGCGTTCGAACCGATGATGATCTGCCTGCTCGCTTCGATCGTCGGGTTCATCGTCGTGGCGATGCTGCTGCCGATCTTCACCCTCTCGAAAGCAATCAGGATTTCTTAGGAGCATGAACATGAACCGCAGAAAGAGACGAGCCGGCTTCACGCTGATCGAGCTCTTGTTGGTGCTGGTGATTCTCGGCACGCTGGCCGCGATCGTCGTACCCCGGCTGGCGGGCGAAGGCCGAGCGGCCAAGATCACGAGCACCTCCACCCAGATAAAGCAGCTGGGAACGGCACTGGACCGCTACGAGATGCACAACGACGCCTATCCAACGACTGACGAGGGACTTACGTCGCTGCTCACCGCTCCCGGCGAACTCAAGACCTGGAAGGGGCCGTACCTCAAGTCGGACAAGATACCGACCGACCCCTGGGGCAACGAGTACCAGTACAAACAGCCGGGCGACCACAACAAGAAGGGCTACGACCTCTGGAGCTACGGCCCGGACGGCCGCGAGGGCGGCGACGACGACATCGCCAACTGGACCACGGATGCCCAGCAGAACTAACAGCGGGTTTTCACTGCTTGAGCTGGTGCTCGTGATCCTGATCCTGGGCAGTCTGGCGGCAATCGCCGGTGTCAGGCTCGGCGCTGGCATCACCAGCGATAGGATGACGGTCACGGCACGCGACCTGGCCGCAACTCTGCGGCTAGCCCGCGACCGCGCGGCTCTGACCGGCCTGCAGCAGCGGGTGGTGCTGACCTTCGGCACAACACCCAAGCTGCGTGCCGAGGAAGAGGCAGACGCCCTGGACAAACCCGGAGAGTGGAGCAATCCTGGCCTCTCCTGGACTCAGTC
>CAZANL010000101.1:2602-10518 GCA_964486115.1 uncultured Planctomycetota bacterium | reverse complement strand
GGACGTCGACGTGCTCGTGGTCGACACCGCGCACGGGCATGCGGCAGGCGTGATCGAAACCGTCCGGCGGATCAAGTGTGATCACCAGATCCAGCTCGTGGCCGGAAACGTGGCGACCGAAGAGGGCGCGCGAGACCTGATCGAGGCGGGTGTGGATGCGGTCAAGATCGGCATCGGTCCGGGCTCGATCTGTACCACTCGGGTCATTGCCGGCGTTGGGGTGCCGCAGATCACGGCGGTCATGTCAGCGGCCAAGGTCTGTCGGGCCGCTGGCGTACCGATCATCTCGGACGGTGGTATCCGGCAATCGGGCGACATCACGAAGGCGATCGCGGCGGGGGCCGACAGCGTCATGATTGGCGGATTGTTCGCGGGCCTCGAAGAGAGTCCGGGAGAGACGATCTTGTTCAAGGGACGGACGTTCAAGATCTACCGTGGCATGGGCAGTCTCGGGGCGATGGCTTCGATGGGCAGCCGCAAGCGTTATCGCCAGGCCGATGTGCGGGAGGCCGGTAAACTGGTACCCGAGGGAGTCGAGGGGCGGGTGCCATACAAGGGCACGCTCTCCGAGTTCGTCTATCAGCTGGTCGGAGGACTGCGCTCGGGGATGGGGTACTGCGGGACAGAGGATATCCAGGCCCTCCAGCAACGGGGTCGATTCATCCAGATCACGCAGGCCAGCCTCCAGGAAAGCCACCCTCACAACATCAACATCACACGGGAAGCGCCGAACTACCGCGTCGAATAAGATCATGGCGAACGAAACCATCTTGGTCCTGGACTTCGGGTCCCAGTACACGCAGCTGATTGCACGCCGGATTCGCGAGCAGAATGTTTACTGCGAGATCGTGCCGCACTCGATCACCGCAGACGAGCTGCGCAGTAGGCCCGGGCTGCGCGGATTGATTCTCTCAGGCGGTCCCGCTTCTGTTTACGGCGAGGGTGCGCCCCAGCCGGATCCGGCAATCTTCACGCTCGATGTGCCGAAGCTCGGCATCTGCTACGGGCTGCAGGTCGGTGCGCAGATCATGGGTGGGCAGGTCACGGGCTCCCAGCTGCGAGAGTACGGTCGAACAAGCTGCCGGCTGGTTGACAGCGATCCGCTGCTCGAGGGACTCGAATCGGAGATCACCGTCTGGATGAGCCACGGCGATGCGGTGACCGACCTGGGGGACGACTTCGTGAGGCTGGGTGAAACGGACTCGACGGCGTTCTGCATTGTGCGTCACCGCGAGTTGCCCTTCTGGGGCATTCAGTTCCACCCAGAGGTGACCCATACGCCGCGTGGCCGGGTGATACTCTCCAACTTCCTGCACGAGATCTGCGGCTGTTCGGGTGACTGGAAGATGTCTGATTTCGGTCGTCAGGCGGTCGAGGCGATACGAGCTCAGGTCCCGGATGGAGACCGGGTGATTTGTGGGCTCAGCGGGGGAGTCGACTCTGCGGTGACGGCCAAGCTGATACACGAGGCGATTGGCGAGCGGCTGGCCTGCATCTTCGTCGACAACGGCCTGCTGAGGGAGGGTGAGTTCGAGGAAGTCTGTCATACCTTTCGCGACCACATGGGGCTGCCGCTGACTGCCGTTGACGCCAGCGAGCGCTTCTTGAGCGAGTTGGCTGGAGTGACCGATCCCGAGACCAAGCGCAAGACGATCGGCCGGGTATTCATCGAGGTCTTCAAGCAGGAGGCGGAGAAGATCGAGAATGCCCGTTTTCTGGCTCAAGGGACGCTCTATCCAGATGTGATCGAGAGCCTGCCTGGGACGGGGGGGCCCTCCTCGACGATCAAGAGCCATCACAACGTGGGGGGCCTGCCGGAGGAGTTGGGGTTCGAGCTGATCGAGCCGCTTCGTTTTCTGTTCAAGGACGAGGTGCGCTGGCTGGGCCACGAGCTGGGGATGGCGGAGAGTGTTCTGTGGCGCCATCCGTTTCCGGGGCCTGGGCTGGCGATCCGCATCATCGGCGAGGTGACGCCGGCCCGACTGGAGGTGCTGCGCAAGGCAGACCTGATCGTTCGGGAAGAGTTGGCGCGCAGTGGCTACGAACGCAAGACCTGGCAGTCCTTGGCGGTGTTGCTGCCGATCCAGTCGGTCGGGGTGATGGGAGACGAGCGGACCTACGAGAACGTGGCGGCGATCCGTATCGTCGAGTCGGTCGACGGGATGACCGCCGACTGGGCCGACCTGCCGCACTCGTTACTGGATACGATGTCGAGCCGTATCACCAATGAGGTGAAGGGGATCAACCGAGTGGTCTACGACATCAGCTCCAAGCCGCCGGCAACCATCGAGTGGGAGTAGCACCGGACGGACGCCCAGACGGATCAATCGAAGGCCACCTCGATGCTGACGATCTCGTGCGGCGTGAGCGTGACGGTCACGTGGCGTCCCGCCGGCTGAAGCGGGGCCCCTCGTTCCTCTAGCAGGTTGATTCGCCAGGCCGCCGTGATTTCCCGGCCGAGGATCAGTGTCTCGGTCACCGGATCGTCCGCCAGGTTGTAGAGTCGCAGCACCAGTGTGTTTCGCGCCACGTGTCGCTTGACCGCGGTGACGGCGCTGCTGGTGGAGGTCAGCTCGAGCAGGCTCGTCCCCGGGACCGCCTGGTCTTCCACGCCCTGGACGATCACTACGGGGGTGTGCCAGGCCTGGCTGAGCTGCTTGATCCCTGCCGAGTGGCAGTCTCCCTGGAAGGGGGTCACGGCGTAGCGGAACTGCTGCGGCCCGGGGCACTGCGCGTCCGGTGTGGGAATCGTCGGTCCGGCATTCGAGCGGCGGCGGGTCTCGAAGTCGTCACGCGAGAGCCAGCCCACGCAGCGTAACAAGGTCAGGCGGAGGCAGTCTCGCTCTGCCTCGATCTCGGGCAGGCCTCGGTTGAGCAGGGCCAGTCCACCGTCGGCGTCTTGCAGCAGCGAGAACTCCTGCTGTGGATAGGTGCCGGCTGGTGGCTGACACCAATCGCGGCCCTCCGGTTGCACGACCGGGCGCTCGTTGGTGTAGAAGTGGCCGTCCGAGATCACCGTGTCGGTTGAGAAGCCCACGGGAAAGCAGGTTTGCAGTCGGTGGTCACAGGCCTGATTATCGAACGCCAGCTCGATGTCCACGACCGGGCTGCCCCGGCGCAATGTGATGCGCGTGTGCACGGCGCAGTCGACCAGTTCCTCCGAGCGGGAGGCGCGGTCCGGTGAGATCTCGGCAGGCAGCGGAAAGACCCAACTCACCTCGATCGCTCCGGCCAGCCCACCGGAGCGAACAACCCCCAACTCACCCTGGATCCCCTCCGCCGTGTGGGTTTCACTGATTGCCGCGGGGCAATGATCGTACTCGTCGCCGATGTCTTCGATGTCTTCGAGTCGATTCAGCCCAGCGAAACTTCGCCCGCCTCGTTGATCCAGCAGGTCGAAGGTCCCGTCTGGGTGAACCGTCACGCTGATCAGGCCGTTGTGCATGCGGTTGCCATCGACGATCACCGGTTCGCTCGTCTGCGGAATCGCGTCGGTACCGCTGGCGTCGGTCAGGCGGTAGTTGGCGTGGCCCAGTGGGGGGAGCTCTGCGCTGAACTGGAGCAGCAGGTAGCGGTCGGTCAGATTCGTTTCCACGGACTGCTTGAGGATGCGCTCGCCGAAGCTCTCGCAGTAGTCGTCGAACTTTGCCAGCTGGGCATCGGTCGAGAGCATCGTCCGGTAGTCCACCCCCCAGAAGCGCTCGACGTGATGCAGCTCGAGCACCCCGAACGGGATCTCGCGACCGTCTGGGTCGAGCAGATGCAGCTGCTCCACCGGTTTGCAGCAGGGCTGGAGCACCACCAGTCGCTCGATCACTTCGCGGCGTGAGAAGGGTAGTGTATTGGCCAGACACAAGACCGTTTGCGCATCGCCGGGAGCGGCGCGGGCGAAGGTCGGAGCAAGGCCTCGCAGCGTCTCGCTGATCGATTCCTCGCCGGTCTCGATCACACCGTCGAAGCGGGGAAGCATGTCCTGATGCACCTCGTCGATGCTGCAGCCGCAGATCGAGTCATGGGGGTGGTTCTTCAAGAGCAGCTTCCAGGCATAATCGATCAGCCCGCCGGGATAGGGGCGGCCCAGCATGAAGTGGGCGTAGGCCGCGAGCGGTTCCCACTGGCCCGCCAGGAGGGTCTGGCAGCGGTCGTTGAGTTGCTTGAGCGGCATCCGGGCAGACCAGACTCCCGAGAGGATGTGCGAGAGCTTGCCGCCGAGCAGCTCGCCACGGTAGCGGCCGGTCGCGACCCCAGAGGCTCTCACTGCGTCGACGAACTCGCGCAGCCCGGTGTGCCGGAAAGTGGTCTCGGAGAATGCCTCCGACAGCCGTTCGAAGATCCGGCCGAACTCCTGCTGTGGTGGAAAGTGGTCGCAGCCATTGTTGATCAGCACGATGTCGCCGTTGCTGTGCCGCGCCATTTTCTCGAACAGGTCGCGGACTTTCTGCTCTGCCCGGTCGAGGCAGACCGTCCGCTGGGTGTGAGCGTGCCAGATCTCTTCGAAGCCCAGTCCGGCGCCGTTGCAGTAGCCCTCACACAGCTGAATCGCGAGCACTTCACTCCCGTCCGGGGCCTCCCAGATGTACTCGTGTCCCAGCTCGTCGATCTCGTTGCCGCAGCCGCGTTGGTAGATGAACGACTCGATGCCGGCCTGGCGGAGGAGCTGGGGTACCTGGGCCACGTGGCCGAACGAGTCAGGCATGTAGCCCACCTTCTGGACCGGACCGAAGCGCGCGCCGACGGTGTGGCCGATCAGCAGGTTGCGGACTGTCGACTCGGCGCCGATCAGGAACTCGTCGGGCAGGATGTACCACGGCCCGATCGACAGCGTACCGTCAGAGACGTGTTGACGCAGGCGCTCCTCGTCCTCGGGGTGCACCTCCAGGTAGTCTTCGAGGATGATCGACTGGCCGTCGAGCAGAAAGTGCCGGAAGGACTCGTCGTTCTCCAGCGCCTCGAGCACGCGGCGGACGACGGCGACCAGCTTGACTCTGAATGTGTGGTAGGTCAGATACCATTCCCGATCCCAGTGGGTGTGGCTGACCAGGTGGACTGTCTTGGGGGTCATCGACATCGCTCCAGCAATTCCTCGATGGTGGTCTGAGCCAGCCCGACGACAGTGTCGGCGGCACCGTAGTACAGGCGTGCGGGGCTCTCTGGCAGAGCGAATCCTTGCTCGTCGACCCGCTCGACGATCAGCCCACTGGGGAAGATGACGTTGGGAACCTGCCCCACCTGCTCGTAGAGCTCTCGCGGTTCCAGGATGTTCTCACGGCTGCGGGCCAGCAGGCGGCGTGGGTCGTCAAGGTCGAGCAGCGCCACGCCGGCCTGGTACACCTGGGCCGCGGCGAAGTGGGTCGCGACACCGTGGTACACGTGCAGCCACCCACTGCGGGTCTTTACCGGAGGCGGCCCCGAGCCGATCAATTCGTCCCAGTAGCGAGGTCGTCCGGACATCACCGGACCCATCTCGTACCAGTGGATCAGGTCATCCGAGGTGGCCAACACGATCTGGGAGCCGGTGGGCGGTCCACCTTCGGGCCGTACCAGATTGGGTCGTTCCAGCCGGGCGTAGCGGCCGTCGATCCGTTCAGGAAAGATCACACCATTGCGCCGGTCGCCCGAGGCGTCCATCCCGACTAGCTCGAAGTTCTCGAAGTCGGCTGTACGGGCCAGCCCGAGCCGGCAGCCGGCATCGGTGTCGCAGGCGAACTGGATCAGTACCTCGCCATCGATCGGTGTCAGCCGGGGGTCGTAAGCATGGTAGATGCTGTCGGGCAGCTCGGGAATGTGGACCGGCTCGGGTCGGACGGTGTATCGCTCCTCGCCGTGGTGCTCCGCGATCATCAACTGCGTGCGGCGAGCGCGAGTTTGTACGCGCAGCATCAGCAACTCTCGGCCGTCGTGGCGTACCGCTCCGGGGTTGAAGACCGATGTCACGTCTCCGGGGATGTCGGCCCGAGTCAAGACCGGGTTGGCCGAGCTACGCTTCATCGTCGCGCACCCTGCCATCGTCGTTTGGGTCTCGCTCCATCGTCGCCAGCTGACGGATCATCGATCGCAGGTCGCTCAAGCCGCCGATGCCGAACCAGATCACGACGACGGCCGAGATGCCGATCTGGATCCACAGATAGATCTCCCAGTAGCGGATCCAGACACTGTCGTAGCCGCCCCAGTTTCCGTGAGTCACTCGGCGTGTGAGAAACCAGCTCGTGCCGATGATGAACACGATCGTCCAGGCGGCGGTCCAGGTGTACGTCAGCACGTAGAGCGCTCGGTCGCGGCGGCTGAACTCGCGGCCCATTCCCAGCATTCGCCAGCCCCGTGACGGAGCGGGGTCTTCGACCGTCGTCTCGCCGGCGATCGCGTGGGGCCCGCGGTGCAGCAGGCGATCCAGGTCGAACTCCCGCGGCTTGTAGAGCAGGGAGACCAGTACGTAGAGCACGGCCGAGCAGGCCATTCCCAGGCCCCAGATCTCCTGGCCATTGGGCAGGTTGGTGGCGATCCACTGGGCCGCGCCGGTCGCTGCGTCTGGAGCGAGCCAGTCGAACGCTCCCCAGAATGCCTTTCCGGTGCTCTTCATGTCGTCGCTGGCCTTGCCCAGGATGATGCCGCTGACCGCGATCGAGGAGCCGCTGAGCATCGCGGTCCAGGCCGCAGGCGTGGTGCCGCGCTTCCAGTACAGGCCGCCGATGATCACCGCGCCCGAGCCGCCGGCGAAGATTGCGCCGGTGATGGCGAAGAAGAGCAAGATCGCCTGGTTCTGCTCGTAGAGCAAGCTGAACATGAAGATGAATACTGCGACCCCCGCGATGGCCCATCTCAGCAGGCGCAGGTGTTGTTCCGGGGCCATTGGCGCCTTGCGGAACGGCATCACGACATCCTGGATGAAGATGGTTCCCCAGGAGTGCAGGTAGGTCGTATGGGTACTGACGAAAGCGCTCAGCATCACGGCGGCCATGGCGCCGATCAGTCCGGTGGGCAACAACTTGGCCAGCACGAGCGGGACCCGCATCTGATTGCGCACTGCCGCACCGTCGATCGTCGCCAGGGTGCTGGTGACATCGTTCTGCAGCCCCGTCCAGTCGGGGTGGTGCATCACGGTGAAGGCGAGGATCGGAACGAACAGCATCACCAGGCCGGTCGGGTACCCGCGCCAGATGCCCATTACCAGTCCCATCTTCGCCTCGTGCGCGCTCTTGGCCGAGGTGTTGTAAGCCTGCGTTCCCTGCCACGACATCGCTCCGTACATCACGCCGAAGACGCCGATCAGGAAGTACCAGAAGTTGAAGGTCTCGACGTAGTTGGTGTCGAATGGATTGAGTTTCGACTTGCCGGGCGGCATGCGGGAGAGCACGTCCGCCGAGAGCATCAGGAACACCGCCAGAACGACGAAGACCGTATTGGTCACCATGCCTTGGAGGAAGTCGGTCAGGATCACCGCCACCTGGCCGCCCGAGTAGACGAAGTAGAGCGCCGTTGCGAGCAGGATGAGCATCGCCGTGGGATAGGTCGGTAGGGTCAGACCGAGCAGGGCATAGCTCGGCGGCAGGTCCATGAAGTAGATGAAAAAGCGTGCGCCGACTGCCGGGAAGATGCCGAAGTTGATCAGCCCTGCGCTGAAGGCGACCAGCCCGGCGAAAATGCGGAACCGGCGGCTGTAACGCCGCTCGAAGAACTCCGCCAGGGTCAGCGCGCGTGTCTCGCGGAAGCGATAGTTGACCCAACCGCTGACGGCCAGGATCGTGGTCACCAGCGCCATGCTGAGGCCCCACCAGGACATGGCGAATCCGGCTTCGTAGCCCATCTCGAAGTTTGCAACCACCGTGATTGCGCCGAGCGCGGCGATGCCGGAGGAGATGCTCAGCAGGTATCGTCCGGCGGCCCGCCCGGCGGCCATGAAATCGGCTACACTGCGCATG
>CAZANL010000101.1:0-2592 GCA_964486115.1 uncultured Planctomycetota bacterium | reverse complement strand
GCGGCGGAGAACAGGACCAGATAGACCGCGATCAGGATGGTCCAGTCGAGGGTGCGCATCTACCGGATCTTCACGATCCGCCCGTCATGGCGAATCTCCAGTCCATCTCGGGTGCTGGAGAAGCGCCTGCCTCCAGCCCGTCGCATGTTGTAGTAGTCCTGGCGCAGCCGCCAGGCGGCTCGCTCCCGGTTCGACAGTCCGTCCGCCGCGGCACCGAAGACGACGATTCCCCACATCTCGGGGTAGTGCATGTTGATCAGTCCCTGGGGCGACCAGACCCAGTTGTTCTCCTTGGCGCCGGAGGGTTTGAGGTACTTGCCTTCCACGATTCGATGCGGCCACTGGACACGCGAAAAGTTGACTCTCCAGCGGTCCCCCGGTTCGGGGGGGCAGCGAGTGCCAGCCGCCTCTTCGAGGATCTTCCAGGGGATCGCCAGCTCGACGGTCCACCGTGTGTCGACGTCGCTCGGATCGTTGAGTGTGCCCTGGATCTCGACGGCGTGCTGAAGGCCGGCGATGTCCCAGGCGTGGAGTGCGGGGCCGCCGTCACGGTAGGGTTTGACCAGAAACAGATCCCAGACGGTGTTGAGTGCGTTGATCTCCAGCTCGTAGTAGTTGTGGGTGTCTCCGTCGGGATCGATGAACACTTCGAAGTCGTTGTCGTGGTAGATTATCGAGTCTCTGCGGGTGAGAGTGCCCCAGACATGGGGTTCGCTCAGCTCGGCGGCGATGTAGAAGTAGCGATCGTCCCACAGCATCTTGGCCCGAGTGCGCAGGGTGGGCGTCGGGTGCGCCGGGCCTTCGATGTCGACAAAGGGGGTGGTCCAGGCCGCTTTTTGCCAGGCCGGGTCCTTCAGTGACCCGTCGATTTTCAGCGGGCCTTCGGCCTTCTGGCAGCTGTAGAGACGTGGTTCGAAGTCGATCTGTGGGATGGCAAACCGTTGCTCGGACATTTCGGACGTGCCGCAGGCAGCCAGCAGGAGCAGGAGTAGGAACGCAAGTCTTGGCATAGGCGGGACATTGTAAAGCCCGCTGAGACATTTGCCGATAGGAGAGATGCCATGTCGTCCATCGATCCACCGCTGGTCAGCATTGTCGTGCCGTCTTACAACCAGGCGCGCTACCTGCCGACCACGCTCGACCACCTGTTGCATCAGGACTATCCGAATCTCGAACTGGTGATCGTGGATGACGCCTCGACCGATGGCTCGGCCGAACTGCTCAGGGACTATCTCGAGCAGGTGGGGCAGGATGAGGTTTCCCACGCCAGCCGCCTGGTGGACAACCCCGAGGGTCCCGTCGTCGAGCGTACCACTCATCAACGCTATCCCCAGAATCGGCGGGTCGAGCTCGTCCTGCATCAGACCAATCAGGGGGCGACGGCGACCTACAACGATGGGTTTCGGCGAGTGCGTGGCCAGTATTGTGGGTTCGTTGTCTCGGACGACATTCCTGCCCTGACGATGATCTCGGAGTTGGTGGAGGCGCTCGATACGGCCGATCTGGTCTACGCCGACATGAGCCTGGTCGACGACGATGGCCGGATCTTGCGAATTCTGCAAAACCCGGACTACGATTTTCAATCCTGTCTAGCCGACTGGTATCGGCTGGGGGTAGCGATTCTCTACCGCCGTGAGCTGCATGATCACGTGGGCTTTTACGACCCCCGCTATGCCAGTGCCCAGGACTACGACATGCACCTGCGATTTGCTCTCGCAGGGGCCCGCATCGTCAGGGTGCCGAAGGTGCTGTATGCAATCCGCAGCCATGGGCCCGAGCGGCAGGTCGGGCTGCACTCTCCCGAGGCCTGGGACCGGATCTATCGCGAGTCGATCGAGATTGCGCGGCGGGCCAGGCAGTCGCTGCAAGAGATTCAAACAGCTTGACATTGTAAGCGGGGTTTACGGGCCGGCGGTGAGCGGTCTGCAGGAGCAGCTCGGGCGCAAGTTGTTTGATATAAACCGCTTATAACCTACGCCGTGGCCTGGCACAACAGTTGCAATACTACACCGCTGGACGCGAAAGCGTCTGTATAAAAACCAACAACCCGCCAGCCGGCAGGTCGGACGGTCCGACCTGCCGGTTTTATATTTAAGCCACATTTCCGGCCCCGTAGCCCTATACTCTCAGGTGTCGTAACCTTAGGGATTTACTTGGGTTGTGCTAGATGATCTACCGCTTGGCCGGTGCCCTGATCGTTCTGTTCTGGCTCTCCATGATGACCTGGCTGGTCATCGAGGAGATTCTGCCCGACCTGGGCTCCCCACCGACGGCCGGATATCGGCGTTTCTTGACCACGCTGGAGCCCGAGAAGCGTCGGGTGGACCGGATGGGGATCTACTTCGGCGCGAGTCGACTGGGCTACACGGAGCGGAGCTATCTGAAGCTCCGCGCCGGCGACTACCAGATCAGGAGTCACTACGAGCTGGCTTTCGGGGGTGGCTCAAATCTGCTCGAGGGAATGGTTCCGGGTGCCAAGGCGGGTGAGCCGGTGCGGATGCGGATGCGGATGACCGCCCTTGTCGGTCCGGCTTTTCAGCTGCGGTGCTTCGAGATCGACGCTGACATGGGGGGAATCAAGCAGCGGATCTA
>CAZANL010000100.1:0-10536 GCA_964486115.1 uncultured Planctomycetota bacterium | reverse complement strand
GCCACATTCTCGACGTCGACGACCTGTCGGTCTCGTTCGACACCGACGACGGGGTCGTCCGCGCGGTCAACAGCATCAGCTACCACCTCGACGAGGGAGAGGTGCTCGGCATCGTCGGCGAGTCCGGCTCGGGCAAGAGTGTCAGCTGCCTGACACTGATGGGGCTGATCCCAATGCCACCTGGACGGATCGACAGCGGGACAGCTCGTTTCGGCGACACTGATCTTCTTAGCCTCTCGCCCAGGGAGATCCGCCGCATCCGCGGGCACCAGATCACGATGATCTTCCAAGATCCGATGACCTCGCTCAATCCCTACCTGCGGGTGGCGCTGCAGCTGACCGAGGCGATGGAAGTCCACCTGGGTACGTCCCGAAAAGAGGCGCTGAAGCGGGCGATCGAGCTGCTCGAGCTGGTCGGCATCCCGGACGCGGCCAAACGGGTGCACGACTACCCCCACCAGTTCTCGGGCGGGATGCGCCAACGGGTGATGATCGCGATGGCGCTGATGCTCGACCCGAAGATCCTGATCGCCGACGAGCCGACTACCGCGCTCGACGTGACGATCCAAGCGCAGATCCTCGAGCTGCTCAACGAGGTCCGCGAGCGGCTGGGCACCGCGATCATCCTGATCACCCACGACCTGGGCGTGGTGGCCGGACTGTGCGACCGGGTTCAGGTGATGTACGGCGGCCGGCTGGTCGAGTCCGGCAACACCGACGTCGTCTTCGCCAGCCCACAGCATCCTTACACCCGTGGACTGCTGGCCTCCGTCCCGCGGCTGGACCAGCAGAGCCACTCCCAGCTCTCGTCGATCCCCGGCAACCCGCCAGATCTGGTACAGATGCCATCTGGCTGCGCCTTCCACCCGCGCTGTGGCGACCGATTCGAGCCCTGCGACGCGCGACGGCCAGAGCTGCTCGACATTCCGGGCGGGGAGGTCAAGGCCGCCTGCTGGCTGCATCAGGAGCCGGCATCATGAGCCAGCCGATCCTCCAGATCGAGGATGTCGTCAAGCACTTCCCCGTGTCCACCGGCTGGTTCAAACAAAAGGCCTGGGTCCGCGCCGTCGACGGCGTCAGTTTCACGGTCGACGAGGGAACGACGCTGGGCGTGGTCGGCGAGTCCGGCTGCGGCAAGTCGACGCTGGCCCGACTGATCTTGCGGCTGATTCCGGTCACTTCCGGTCACGTCTTTTTCGAAGGCACCGAGCTGACCGCCCTGACCAATGCGGATATGCGCGAGTTTCGGCAGCACCTGCAGATCGTCTTCCAGGACCCACACGCCTCGCTCGACCCACGAATGACCGTCGAGTCGATCATCTCCGAGCCCCTGCGGATCTTCGATCAAGGCAGCCGCGCGGAACAACGGATGCGGGTCTTCGAGCTGATGGATCTGGTGGGTCTCAACACTTCCTTCGCCAAGCGCTACCCCCACGAGTTCTCCGGTGGCCAGCGCCAGCGGATCGGGGTAGCCCGCGCACTGGCTCTCAACCCGTCGGTGATAATATGCGACGAGCCGGTCAGCGCCCTGGACGTCTCGATCCAGTCACAGATCCTCAACCTGCTGGAGGATCTGCAGAAGCAGCTGGGGCTGACCTATCTGGTGATCGCCCACGATCTGGCCGTCGTGCGCCACATCTCCGACGAGGTGGCGGTGATGTATCTCGGTCGGATCGTCGAGAAAGCCTCATCGGAGGCGCTCTACGCCAACCCCCGTCATCCCTACACCAAGGCGCTGCTGTCGGCCGTGCCGATTCCCGACCCGCAGGTCGAGCGCCAGCGCCAGCGGATCATCCTCGAGGGCACCCCGCCCAGCCCACGCGAACTTTTCCACGGCTGCCCGTTCTATAGTCGCTGCCCGATTCGCGAGCCCGACTGTGAGTACACGCCTGCCGCGCTGGCGCTGGTGGCCGAGGATCACTTCGCAGCCTGCCACCTGACCGACAAGGTGGCTGGGATGTCATGAACCGGGCCAGTAGCCCGGCCTCGATATCAGAATGAGTGAAATACTCCTGTTCGGCGCGATGCTCTCCTTGATGCACGCCGCGATCCCCAACCACTGGATTCCCGTCGTCGTCCTCGGGCGGTCCTACGACTGGGGACGCCTCAAGACCTTGCGCATCGCGGCCCTCTGCGGTGGCGCTCATGTCTCGAGCACAATTATTATCGGCGTCGGCATCGGGCTGCTGGGCCAGACGCTCGGCCATCTGGGAGACATCATCAGCCAGTGGGTCGCCCCTGGCATTCTGGCCGGGCTGGGCCTGGTGTTGATCCTTCTCGACATTACAGGAAAGAGCCACCACCACGGTCACTGCCATGGACCGATGGATCACCACGATCAAGAACATGACCATGACCACGGCCATCAGCACCCGAAACATGACACAGCGGAAAACACGCAAGACGGCCGGGCGGCGATTGCAACGATCACTCTGGCGATGTTCTTGTCCCCCTGTCTCGAACTGGAAGCCTACTTCCTGCGCGCCGGGGAACTGGGCTGGGCCGGGATCCTGGCTCTGGCTGGCACCTACCTGCTGGTGACCGTGTCCGGCATCATGCTGCTGGTGCTGTTGTTCTCGGCCGGCTACCAGCGGGTGCGATGGCGTTTTCTGGAGTACCACGAGCGCCTGGTGTCCGGCATCGTGCTTATCCTTGCCGGCATCGGCGCGTTTGCTCTGAACATGCCCCATGGACACTGACGCCAAGATCCGGGCCTTTTCCGAGCACGGCTTCATCTGCCCTCGAGAAGCCGCGGTAGCCCTGGACCTGGCTGAACAGCTCGGCAAGCCGGTACTGCTGGAAGGGCCACCCGGCGTCGGCAAGACCGAGCTGGCCAAGCTCTGGGCCGCCGTTCAGCAGGTGCCCCTGCTGCGCCTGCAATGCTACGAGGGCCTGGACGAGACAAAGGCGCTCTACGAATGGGCCTATGGCAAGCAGATCCTCTACTCCCAGCTGCTGCGGGATCAGACACACGAGCTGCTAGGTGATGCTCGAGGATTGTCCGAGGCGATCCAGCGGCTCTCGGGAGAAGCGGAGCACTTCTTCTCCAAGGAGTTTCTGCTGCCTCGCCCGGTGCTCCAGGCCCTTCAGCTGGCACCGAATGCCGTGCTGTTGATCGACGAGATCGACCGAGCGGACGAAGCCTTCGAGGCGTTCCTGCTGGAGGTGCTCTCCGACTTCCAGGTGACCGTGCCGGAGCTGGGCACGATCCGCGCCGAACAGCCCCCTCGTGTGGTGCTCACATCCAACGACACGCGGCAACTGGCCGGTGCTCTGCGTCGGCGATGCCTATACGTCTACCTGGACTACCCCGACGTCGAGGACGAGCGCAGGATCATCGAATCCCGCGTGCCCGCCCTCGAGAGTCGGCTGGCCCAAAAGGTGTCGGAGTTCGTGGCCAAGGTGCGCAAGGCCGACCTGGGCCGGGCGCCAGGCATCTCGGAGACGATCGACTGGGCCTTGGCGCTGGTCGCAGTCGGCGCTGACAACCTGGACAAGTCGACCCTCAAAGACACGCTCGGCGCGCTGCTCAAGACCCGTGAGGAGGTCGAGCTGGTGCTCAAGCGCCGGGATCAGTTCCGATGAATCGCGCTCTGCGCGCTCTCGGCCGAGCGCTGCGCGCCGATGGCCACGCCGTCTGCCCCGCCGAGTTGATCGATGCCGGCCGAGCCGCGGCCCTGACCGACCCGGCCGATCGAGAGCAACTTCGACTGGCCCTGCGAATGACGCTGGCCAAGACCGCCGAGGCCGCAACCGCCTTCGACAGCCACTTCCAACGCATCTTCGACGCCGGAGTCGGCGGCAGCGGGAAAGCCAACAAGAAAAAGAACTCGATGAAAGGTGATCGACCCGGTCGGGCGCAGCAATCCGGTCGCCTGGGCCAATCATCGAAGGGCCCCCAACGGCAAGAGAGCCTCCGTCGCCAGCTCCACAGCAGGATGGAGGCAAAAGGGCGACGCGGTCCGAAACTCCTGCTCGAATCAGAGGAGGCCGAGGAACCGGGCACACGGACCGCTCCCTCGACCTGGAACCTGGCCAGCCACTGCACTCCGGATCAGGAGGCCCTGCTGACCGACGAGCTGGAGAAGCTCGTCACCCGTCTGAGAGCGATTCCCAGCCGGCGCCGTCGACAGGGGAAACGCGGCCCGATCGATGTTCAAGCCGCGCTGCGCCGCAACCTGGCGTCGTTCGGCGTGCCTCTCCACCTGCCGCGTCGTGACCGGCGCCGCCAGCCGCCTCGTCTGCTGCTGCTGGTCGACGTCTCCTACTCGGCAATCCGCGCTAGTGGGCTGTTCATCCTGGCAGCCGCATGGCTGATGGACCGCTTTCGCGATGCCCGCACCCTGTTCTTCGTCAACGAACCCGTCGACGTCACCAACGGGCTGACCCGCTGGCTTGCCGGCCGACTGGACGCGGTCGAGGCCCCCAACAGACCCGGGCTAGGCCCCGGCGCTCGACGACGTGGAGCCACAGCGGGCGGGGCGATCCGTGCTCGAGCGGGCCAGCCCTCCTTTCGGACGCTGATCGAGAGCCTGCCCGGCCTCGAACTGGGCGCCCCGAGCGACTACGGCAGGGTGCTGGAGCAGACGGTGCGGCTCTGGCAGCCACTGCTCGACCGACGCAGCGTCGTGCTGCTATTTGGTGACGGTCGAACGAACCGCTTCCCGGCCTGCCCGTGGTTCCTCGAGGAGATCAGCGACGCCGTGGGTCGATTGATCTGGCTGGTGCCCGAGCCGGCAGAGCGCTGGGGTAGCGGGGATAGCGCGCTCGACGCCTATGCCCCGACCTGCGATCTGGTTGCCGAGACCAACACACTGCAAGGCTTGCTGGCCGGCCTACGATCTCTTATGATGACCTCCCTGAAGTCGTAACCCCAAGGAGTCAGACCGTGATTCGACGCTTCCTAATGACACTGCTTTCGTTCTGTTTGTTCGCGCCTGGCCTCTCGGCAGACGACGAGATCAAGAAGGCTGTCCGCGACCTGAAGAACAACCGGTATGGCGCCTACTGGGACCGACTCGAGGCGTGCACGACGCTCGGTCGCAAAAACAACAAAGAGGCCGCTCTGGCGATGCAGCTCGCGCTGATCGACCAGGACGCCGCCGTCCAAGAAGAAGCCGTGATGGCTTATTCGCGGATGACCGACGATGGCGCCAAGCAGATCCTGCACAACAACCTGCTGCTCAAGAGCACCAACCCACTGATCCGCAGCAATGCGGCCTGGGCCATCCGCATGTCGGGCGATGCAGGCAAGATGGCAGAGCAGCAGCTCGTTCGCGCGCTGTCCGATAGACACTGGATCGTCCGGGTCCAAGCGGCCCGCGCGGTCGCAGCACTGGGCCTGTCCGGTGCGAGTGAATCCCTGGCCAAGAACCTCCGAGACAGCGACTGGCGCGCCTGGGTCGAGAAGCTGCGGGCCGCAGCCGCGCTGAAGGTCACCGGCACCAGCGAGAACATCGTCAGGGCCACCAAGAGCAGCAGCGCGATCGTCAGAGGCGAGGCCTACCAGGCGCTGGCGACACTGGACATCGACGCGTTCAAGCCGCTGATCGAAAAAGCCACCCGGGACAGCAAGCCCGAAGGGCGGATGGGATTGCTCTACGCACTAATGGCGACGCCCGCCGAGATGGCCTTTCCCGCGGCCTCGAAACTGGTCGCCGACAGGGACTGGCGCGTGCGCAGCTGCGCGATCGACGTGCTGCTGAAGCTGCGCGAGAAGCGCTGCATCGAGCCGATGGTCGCGCAGATGCAGAAAGAGAAAGGTCGGCTGCGCTTCGACTTCGCGGTCGCGCTAGAGGATTTGACGGGCATGGACCTGGGCTACGAAGGCAAGACCTGGGCCGGCTGGTGGAAGGGCGCCCAGGCCAGCTTCAAGATCCCCAAAAAGAGCAAGAAGGAGCGAAAGGACAAGAAGGATGGCTCGGTCGCGACCTTCTTCGGCATCCCGATCCTTTCTGACGCGGTGGTTTTCGCCATCGACTTCTCGGGCAGCATGAAGACCGAGCTCAAGAAAGGCAAGTTCGCCAAGTTACGCAAGCTGAAGATCGACGTCGCCTTCGAACAGCTCGAGCAGGCTCTCAAGCGCTTTCTGCCCACACAGCGCTTCAGTGCAATTCATGTGTCGACCGAGGCAACCGCCAAGAAGAAGCGTTTCCTGACCGCCACCTTGGTTTCTGCGAGCAAATCCAACCAGTACCGCGCGCTGCTCAACATCAAGGAGATCTGGAAGATGCTGTCCCCGATCAAACGGGGCCGCGGAGACTTCTACGATGCGATGATCGAGGGCGCCAATACACTCCGAGGAGACACGATCCTGCTGCTCTCCGATGGCAACCCATCCTTCGGAATGTACGTCCAGCCCAAGAACTTCGTCGTCGAGTGGAAGCGCTTCAACAAGTATCGTCGGATCATGGTCCACACGATCCTGATCGGCTACACCTCAGACGGCAAGAAGCTGTGCAAGGCACTGGCAGAGGAAACCGGCGGGCTGTTCGAAGACATCACCAGCGAGCCCAAGAAGGACAAGAAGAAGTCCTCCAAGGGCAAATGAACGAAGCATGCTCCGCTGACAGCCCGGAGCAGACCTCGCGTAACCTCACGCACCGTGAGGCAAAGCCGGACCAGCGAGAACGGGGGATCCCTCGTCGGATATCACCCGAAGAGCGCCTCACGACTTTCTTGCGTTCTCTTCTCTGCTCAAACAGCGTTGTCCTCCCTGTTGCGATCCTCGGAGTTGAACGACAACGCTGCTTCAACGGACTCCCTGTTTTGGCGTAGGCCGGACAAGCCCCACATAGCGGCTACTCTCGGCCAGTGAAGGCACGCCCAGCCCTCCATCAGCAAACGGCCGCAGCGCTAGGCACCCGAGATCGACCGGCTGCGGGTTCGGTCCGCCGCACCCGCGAGTCCCGCAGAGTTCTGGCCGCTACCCTTTTCTCAGACTAGAGTTAAAAAATAAGAGGGCGGGGTGCGACCCCGCCCTCTTACCAGAAGAAAGCTCAACAAATTTAGTCTGCAGTAGCGCTCTCGAGGGCCTCGGCGGTGTCCAGTTCTTCCGCTGGATGGTCCACCGGATTATCAGCCTCGACAGGCCCCATATCCAGCAGGTCGGCAGCCTCCAGCAGGTCGGTGAACTCCTCAAAGCCATGTAGCAGGCTGGCATACTGGGTCAGCACGTCCGCCATGACCGAATCGGTCGCATCCAGCACCTCGGAGCCTTCCATGATCAGCTGACGCGCATCGCTTGGCCGAGGTCGATTACGCTGTAGCAACCCGTCCAGCCGATCTCGAGCCAGCATCTGGTCCTCCTCGGCGGAAAGCGAGACCTCGCCTTGTGCCTGATCGGGGAGATCCTCATTCAGACGCCGCTGATAGAACCGCACATAGATATCCCAATCGGTGCTCCAGGCGCGGTGCAAGGCATCCACCCACTCGCACCGAAGCCGCTTGGTGACCGTCGTCAGCTTACCGAAGAAAACCCGGAAGGACTTCTCCACACCTTCGGGCAATTCCTCCCACCAAGGTTCCAGCTTGGCCTGCAAGTCCCGTCCCCGACCGGCCCAGATGGCCAAGTAGGCCGAGCGAGCCCGCATCGAAAAATCCCGCAGTTCAGGAATTCCACGGTCCGCGTCCTCGAACAGCTGGACTGACTCGGTCAGATAGTCCTTCGCTCTCTCCTCGACGTTGGTCGTGAGTGCCGCCTCGAGGGCCTGAGTCGAAGCCTGAGGTGACCCAGGCAGGTCCGCAGTCGGCTGACGCCTGCGATGATCGTGGCTCCCCCCGGCACCCTCAGCGGGGAGGCGCTCTGAGCTATACAGTCCGCCATTCACCCCAAATTCGGGCTGGATCTCGCCAACGATCTCCGTCAGGCGGCTAAAACCCTTCGCCGCGGTGTCCAGCCCACGTGAAATTTGCCTGAGTTGCTTTTGGAGCTCACTCATGACGCCTCCGTTGCTGCCCCGAGAACCGGGACCCGGAGATCGGGGTTTTCTATCGCTTGCCATGGCTATTCCGAAATCTATGGTCAGGTATGATGCGGCGGTCGAAGGTGCGCACCGACTTGAGAAGCGGGATTGTACCCCTTAGCGGGAAGCACCGCAAGCGTGGAATAGCCGGTTCGACTCACCCCCCGATGGACGCGTGCAAGCCCATTCTCAGCAATGCTTTATGCACACCTGAAAGGCTGGTTTCGTCGGGCACCAAGACCACCCCGGGAGCGATCTCCGGACCCAGCAACCGCCCCAGCGAACCCTGCCTGGCAAGAGCCGCATCCAGAGGGTCACGAAAGACGACCACACCCGCCGCAGGAACGATCTCGACGGCACCCTCGCGAGCACTCGTCTCGGCCAGTAACATCTCCACTCGTCGAGGCAGGGCGTCCAACGCGCCCCTGCGCAAGGTCTCCGCCAAGGCCTGGCAGCCATGCCCCGCCCCCAACGCACCGATCAAGCTGCGGCGGTCCAGGCGCCCGACCAACCGATGCCGCTCGATGCGCAACCCGGAGCTCATCGCCACCAACCGCATCAGCTCGTCAAAAGGTGCGCACAGATCAGCCCGATAGCCGCCATCGGGATGCACCGTGAGCCATCCACCTGGCTCAGCCTCGGATTCTGGGTAGGGTGGCCGCAGAGTCAGCGCCGCCGCATAACAAGGCGTCAGGCGGATCAGCAGCCCCGCTGACGTCTCCACGGTATCGACCAGGCTCCACAGTTCCAGATAGCGGGCCACGGCCGCCACAGGGCGGTGATAGAGGCGTCCGGCCGGTAGATCATCAGCCATCAGGCGCTCGAGATCACGTTCCAGCACTCCGTGAGGGGTGAAACGGATCAGCTGGTCGATCAGCTTGCTCCGAATTGCAGGCATCGGACACGGTCCCTCAGCCCAAGCGCGTGGAGCCAGCTCGTTCCAGCAGCGCAGGTTCATTGCGTAATCGGCACGCTGCATCACCCGCTCGTACGGCATCAGATCGAAGTAGTCGAGACAGCGATCGAGTTCGATCCCACACTCGCCGTAAAAACCACGAGCCTTCGCAAACAGGAGAAGCAGTGCGCTCCGCGCCGGATCGACGGGTAGATCGAGGTCGGGCAATTTGCCCGGCTGCTCGGTGGGTAGTCCGGCGCGAAAGGTAAGCAGAAGCTGTTTGAGCACACTGTCGAAGTCATTCATCCGCCCGTTGTCGGGCCAGGTCCGCTGAATCGACTCCAGTTCCTTCCGCTCGCGCAACCAGCCCCGCCGCCGCCGTCTGCGGGTAGCCGCAGCGAGCAGTTCGATCGGTACCCGCGACCAGCGAACCGTCAAGCCCGGCGTGAGCGGGATCAGCAACCCGAGATCCAGCAAGGCCTGTCCCGGCGATGGACCGTCGCACTCTGGGAAAAGTGTGCCGACATTGGTTTGTAGCTCGTAGGGCCGGCCCGAAAGAGCTTGAGCGAAAACCTGCTGCTCTGGCTCTGGGAGATCAGACACGCGGTCCCGCCAATCCCGCAGGATCGTGCGAAAAAGCTCGGCCCGCCCCAGGGGTGAGGGGTCGGCCTGCACCTCCCATCCGGACTGGCAGCGACCAAGCGCTGCATCAGACATGTCTTCCAGATGACCCAACAAGGTGACGATGCGACCCCTCGCTCCGATCCCGAGCCGGGCCACAGCGATCCGGACCTCCAGCGGAATGATCGCCACAGCACCCTCTGGAGCCTGTTCACGCTGACACAGACCCGCCTCTAGCAAGGGCGCCAGGTACCCCGCCTGCTGCCCCAGCAGGGGCACCGGCATTGCCTGACCAACACGGGCCAGTCGTTCCAGCAGCGCTCGTGAAATCGGCGGGAGATTTGCAAGCAGGCGGGCCGTGCCCCCGGGGGTCGCCAGCTCAGGCACCTCTCTCCCCAGACGAGGGATACCCACAAGCGGAGCCGCCAGCCGGTCCAGACTATCTGAAACAGCCGGAGATAGAGGCAGCAGCGTGGCTTCGGGGGTCAATGAGTACCGTGAGTCGAGCGGCAACGGTTCGTCGTATATCGGGGTGAGTGCACTATATGTCGTTGATTCAACCGCACCAGACACTATATCTTGGCACGATATTTCGTCAAGGCTCGTATGACCTTCCATACCCAAAAGAATACGGCTGGCTGGGACATACAGGGTGCGCCCCAGTCCCCTTTCGCGCCTCGATCGTTGGGCGAGTCTACTCCTGCGCCCTGTAGACGATCGACACCTCGACCGGCTTGGCGCTCTCGGCATCGCGCCGAGGCATGAGCCGCTGATCGACCACCTTGAGAAAAGAGACCGAGCCGAGCCCCTCAGTTCCGCGATACCGCTTGCTCGGTCGAGCGTGGGAGGTCAATCCGTAGGTCACCTCGAGCACCGCCACTCCCCCCTGGTTGGTGTCGTGGTGAATCAGGTGGGTTCCACGCACCGGCGCGCCCTGCTCCTCGATCTCGGCGATCTCCTCCTTGCTCAGCCGGATCAGCGCGTATCTTTGGAGCTGCTCGGGTGTGATCCGAGTCAAGGTCCGAGCCTCGGCGCTGCCGATCCAGACGCAGAACG
>CAZANL010000099.1:8364-10600 GCA_964486115.1 uncultured Planctomycetota bacterium | reverse complement strand
CGATGCTCTGCCAATTGAGCTACGGGCGCAAGGTGAGGCAGTGTAAAAACGCCTCTGGCCATTCAAGCACTATTCCTAAATGGGGTGAGAGACGGGACTCGAACCCGCAACCCCCAGGACCACAACCTGGTGCTCTACCGATTGAACTACTCTCACCATCTTTTTCAGACCGGAGAAATCTACACGCTGGCTTGAAGGGGGTCAAGCATTGAACGGAATGGCCAATTGTCAGTTGTACCTGCCTCGGTAGAGCTAGAACCCGCCTCCTGACGGAGGGTTCACGCTGGCTGCGAGAGACCGAAATGGCCGGCGCTTGACAGGGCCAGCGAGGACCTGCAAACTGAACGCTGACAAACACTTTCGAGGCGCACCAGTGGCCAGATATTACATCACGACCGCCATCGACTACGTCAACAGTCGCCCTCATCTGGGGACGGCGTACGAGAAGATTGGCGCCGACTGTATCGCTCGGTACCGGCGTCTGCGCGGAGACGACGTCTACTTCCTGATGGGGACGGACGAGCACAGCCAGAACGTGGCGGACCGGGCGGCGGAGCAGGGACTGGATCCACAGGCCTTCTGTGACCAGATGACGGTCCACTTCGAGAAGGCGTGGGCGGCGCTCAACATCTCTCACGACGACTTCATCCGCACGACGCAGCCGCGTCACGTGGAGACGGTCCAGGCGCTGCTGACGCGACTCCACGAGAACGGGGACATCTACCAGGGGCTGTACAAGGGGCACTACTGCGTGTCTTGCGAGTCGTTCCTGCAGGAAGCGGACCTGATCGACGGCCAGTGCAAGACGCACAAGAAGCCGGCGGAATGGATCGAGGAGGAGAACTACTTCTTCGCGCTGACGAGGTACGAGGAGCAGCTGAAGAAGCTGTTGACCGATGACCCGACGTTCGTCCAGCCGGAGACCCGACGCAACGAGGTCCTTGGCATTCTCGAAGGCGGGCTGCAGGACATCAGCATCTCCCGCTCGGGGACGACGTGGGGTATCCCGATTCCGTTCGATCCCGATACGCGGACGTATGTCTGGTTCGATGCGCTGATCAACTACGTGTCCGGCGTGGGGTTTGCCGCAGATCGGTCCCTGTACGAGAAGTGGTGGCCCTGCGACTGCCATGTGATCGGCAAGGACATCATCCGCTTTCACTGCGTGATCTGGCCGGCGATGCTGCTGAGCGCGGGCCTGCCGCTGCCCAAGCAGGTCTATGCCCATGGGTTCGTCTACTTCAAGGGCGAGAAGTTCAGCAAGTCGCGTGGCGTGATCGTCGATCCGCTGGAGGCCGCCGACCTGTTCGGTGCCGACGCACTGCGCTACTTCCTGATGAGGGAGGTCAGCTGGGGCCAGGATGGAGACTTCTCCTGGGAGCGCTTCACCGACCGCTTCAACGCCGACCTGGCCAACGACCTGGGCAATCTGGTCAACCGGGTGCGGACGTTGATCGCCAAGCAAGGTGGACAGGTCGCGCGCCCCCAAGGTGACGGCGAACAACTCGACCGTGAGCTGGCGGCCAAGGCGGTCGACGTGCGGGATCGCTTTGGCGCGCACGCCGACAAGTTCGAGTTTCATCAGGCCCTGGCGGCGGTCTGGGAGCTCGTTCAGCTGTGCAATGCGTATGTCGAGCGCACGGCGCCGTGGAACCTGGCCAAGCCTGACGGAGATGCCGCTCGGCTCTCGGCTGTGCTGTATAATCTGGCGGAGGCGGTTCGGTGGATCGCGGTGCTGGTCTCGCCGGTCCTGCCGACGAAGGCGGATCAGATCTTCGACGGTCTGGGGCTGGACGGCGGCACGGCCGAGGCCGGCTTCGCCGCGCTGGAGCGCTGGGCCGGCCCCGAGGAGTTTAGCGGGATCGATCGGGGCAAGGCCCTGTTCCCGCGCATCGACAAGAAGAAACTGAAGCAGCAAGCAACGGAGGCCCCTGTGGCGGAGGCGAAGGCGGAGGAAACGAACCTGATCTCGATCGACGACTTCTTCAAGGTCGATCTGCGGGTGGGGAAGGTCGTCGAGGCGGAGCGGGTGGAGAAGGCGGACCGCCTGCTCAGACTCCAGGTGGATGTAGGGGGGCAGCAGCGTCAGCTGGTGGCCGGCATTGCGCAGCACTACGAGCCGCAAGACCTGGTCGGTCAGCACGTGGTGGTGGTGGCCAATCTGCAGCCCGCCAAGATTCGTGGAGTCGAGAGTCAGGGGATGCTGCTGGCGGCCTCGGGCGCGGACGGCACGGTC
>CAZANL010000099.1:4804-8354 GCA_964486115.1 uncultured Planctomycetota bacterium | reverse complement strand
GTCCAGCCGCTCAAGGCGGTAGAGTCAGGGTCCCAGGTCAAATGAGCTGACGCGAGATGGCGGAAGACCCGAGCTCTGAGTTGGCAAATGACCAGCTGGTCGGAAAGCTGGCGGTTTCACAGGGGTTCATCACCAACCGCCAGCTCGATGATTTGCTCGACCGGCACGAAGAACTGACCGCCGACGGGGAAGAGATCTCGCTCAGCGAGCTGCTGGTTCGGGAAGAACTGCTCGACGAGGCGGAGCTCAAGGAGTTGCTGGGCCAGGACCGGGTGGTCGGGGGATACCGGCTGCTCCACAGGCTGGGGCGGGGCGGGATGGGCTCGGTCTACAAGGCGCTACGAATCCGCGACAACCGCACGGCCGCGGTCAAGCTGATGGCCCTCAAGCGAGCCCGGGACAAGAAGTTCGTCGCCCGGTTCGTCGCCGAGGCCCGCATGCTCTCCAAGATGCAACACCCGAACGTGGTGGAGGCTCTCGAGTTCGGAGTGGACGAGGGGTTCCACTTCTTCGCCATGGAGTTCGTCGAGGGGGAGACCCTGGTCGACCGCATCGAGAAGGAGGGCAGCCTGAGCGAGGCGGAAGTCCTGCGAATCGGCGCCGACATCTGTGGCGGACTCGAGGCGGCCTGGCAGGCCAAGGTGATCCATCGGGACATCAAGCCGGAGAACATCCTGCTAAAAGCGGATGGCACGGTCAAGGTCAGTGACTTCGGCCTGGCCAAGGACCGGACGGGGGGCCTGAAGACGACCGAGGGTATCACCTTCGGCACGCCGCATTACATGTCGCCCGAGCAGGTGCGGGGCAGTCGAGATCTCGACACTCGCAGTGACATCTACTCGCTGGGTGCGACGATGTATCACGCTCTGACGGGTGAGTTCCCCTACGACGGCGCCAATGACATGGAGGTGATGGTCAAGCACCTCGATGAGGAACTCTGCCCTGTGCGCAAGAGGGCGCCCTACGTCTCCTGGGCCACGGCTCAGCTGATCGAGAAGATGATGTCGCTGCATCGGGAGGACCGACCGAGCTCGCCCGGCGAGGTCCGGCAGCAGATGACCCAGATCCTGGTGGGCAAGGGGGCGGGATTGTTTGCCCAGGTGGGGCACTCGGTGAAGCTGAGGACCCAGCGGGTCAAGGCCGAGATCCAGGAGATGCCGCCTTTTTTCGAACGGCCCGTCTTTCGGCGGATGGTCGTCTGGCTGGCCTGGCTGACGGCGCTGATCTTCCTGGCCGACCTGATCTATCTGCTCGTCAGGCGACTCTAGCAGGAGGGGCTCGTGCGCAAGTTTTTGGCTGTCAAATACTTGCTTCGCACCGGTTGATGCGTGGGGCATGTAATGGCGTCACGGCGCGGTTGATTTTCGAAGAAAAGGCTGGCGAGCGGGACCTGATTTTCAGTACCCTATAGTGCTTGACGGACCTAGATTACCCGTCGAGTTCTGCTCGCGTGTCAGACACATAGTGGCGCGCGAACCAGAGTCTCCCAAATCTCCCAATCTCCCTATTCGAAGGGTCGGGCGGAGCCCTCCTCCCGATCCTTCGCTTTTTAATGGGGGAAATTCACCCTGTCGAGGCGCTCTATGGGAGGCCGTCCAGGATTGCCAGGATCTCGTCGGGGCCGATCCTGCGAATGACTCTCTTCCGGACCAGGCGGCGCACAACTTGCCCATCTTGATCCATCACGGCCAGCGCCGGATGGGGCAATGCGTGCCCGCGTAGCGGTGCCCAGCGATTGTAGGTGCCCAGGGCTTTCATCACGGTCGCCTCTGGGTCGTGCAGGATGGGGTAGCCAATCCCGTTCTTTTTCGCCACCCTGGCCACCTTGTCCGGCGCGTCGGCGGTCAGCCCCACGTGCAGATACCCGCGTGACGTGATCGCTTCCAGAGCTTGCTGAATCTTGACCAGATTCTTGACGCAAGGGGGTCACCAAACACCGCGAAAGAAGGAGATCACCAGACCCTGCTCGCCTTTCAGTGAGGTGAGTGAGAAAGGATTACCCAGACAATCCTGGAGTTCGATATCAGGGGCGGGTTGGGTGCTCATACGATCTTCAGCGGATGAGGATGGTCCGATGGTAGCCTCCACCCCAGCAGACCTTCTCCATTCTCTTGATCTGCTGAGGGATGTTTTCGTAGCCCGAGAAGGCGGTTTTGCCGCCGCAGCGCGGGCATTTCTGCCGGACCACCTCGCACTTCATCTGCTCTTCGGCGAACAGCCCGATCACCAGCTGGATACGATCCGACGTGTTGCGCAGCTTGGTCCAGTAGCTAGCCTTTTCGGCGTTGACCTTGTCAGTGCCGTAGTGGTAGTTCAGCAGCTGCGGAGTGTCGACCAGCCAGGTCATCTTGCCATAGCTCACCTTCATCTGCGGGTAGGCTTTTGGGTGTTTCAGTCGCTGGTTGAATGTTTGTTGCACCATGTTGACCGGTAACTTGGTGGCCTTGCTCGTGGCCGCCATCACCCGGCTGTAGAGTGGTTTGCCACGGGCGTCTGCTGCTACCTTCGCATAGACGCCGTAATTGGCGGCGATCTTGCGGGCCTCGGCTCTCAGCGCGAACTGGAGAGCCTTCATCACCCGAGACACCCGCTTGAGCTCCCGGAGCTTCGCCACGGTCTTCTGGGTTGCCTTGACCTTGGCCAGCAGCAGGCGCGCATTCTCCCGTAGTGGAGCGGGCAGAGACCCGCGGACCTTGATGATGACCTCCCGTGCTTGTTTGAATTCTTCGAGATCGATGTGGTTCTGCGCGATCGCCAGCTGGACTTCGCCGCTGTTCCTGAGCTTGGTGTCGGCCTTGACCGCCGCTACGTAGGCTGAGTTGCTTTCCCGTGGTCCGATGAAATTTCGCGACCAGCGAGCCAGCTCGACCAACTCATCGGCGTCGGCCTTTCGCGTCAGGCGCCACTGGAAAAACTGCCTGGGGCAGAGGTATGGCAGGGCCCGAAACATCTCGGAGGGGGACTCACGCGCGGCCGCTTCGAACTCCCGTCGTCCCTGGCGCTCGAGGCCGAGGGCCAGGCATAACTTCCCCAGCTGGATGTGCTGCTCGGACCGGGTCGGCGGGTTGAGGTGGCGATAGGCCAGGTAGTAGGACATCGGGTGTATGCGCTTGCGGGAGATCGGTTCGGTGCGAGCGCCGTCCTCGACCACCACAGACTCATCGTCGATCTTGACCGGCTTGCCGCGGATCGGCTTGTTCCTGCTGCTGATCAGCCGGACCGGTGGGCCCTTGTCGTAGAATTTGCCCGCCACCCGATATGTCACCATGCCCTTGACGATCAGGCGTCGTTCGTCGGCCATCGTGCGGATCTGCATGACCTGATCTGTTTCGTTCTCCAGCGTGCCGAGCACCTCTTCTCCACCCTTGAGAAACAACAGCACCAGCTTCTCCAGCGCCACGCGCTTGGGCTGGGGCAGCTGGATGCCCAGCCCAATCATCTCCTTGATCGCGAACGCGATCTGCGCGTCGCTCATCTTGTCAGGTAGCAGCGGCAGGCGCCGAAAGCGTGGCTTCGGTGTGGTCTTGTCCGGCGGTGAGGTCTTGTCCGG
>CAZANL010000099.1:0-4704 GCA_964486115.1 uncultured Planctomycetota bacterium | reverse complement strand
CGGTGTGGTCTTGTCCGGCGGTGTGGTCTTGTCCGGCGGTGTGGTCTTGTCCGGCGGTGTGGTCTTGTCCGGCTTTTGGTCGACCCGCTCACGTTTGCGGATCTCCTCGACCTTGGCCAGCCGCTTTTTGAGCTCGCTGACGACCAGATCCAGCTCGGCCAGCCGATCGACGTCTTGAGTCATTTGCTTGACCCGGTCGCTGACCTGGAGCGCCATCTGGTAGCTCTGGCGAGCCTGTTCGATCTCCCGGTGCAACATCGCTTTCTTGCCGTCTCGCCGGTGCTCATCGATCAGGGTCGTCAACTCGTCCAGCTTCTCCGTGTCCTCGCCGCCAGTGCCGAGAGCGAACAACAGCACGGCGATAACCAGCAGGACGGCGCCCACGATCATCCCGCCGAGTTGCTGAGGACTGAGCCCTCCGCTGACGGTCGGTGGTGCGGCCATGGGTATACGCGCACTGGCAGGGTCGGCTTCGGCGGGCTCTTCCGCATCGTCGTCTGCGGGAAACAGGTATCCGCAGATCGCGCAATTTTCCCGTCGGGCGGGGCGTCTGGTCTGACACTGGGGACAGAAGGTCGCGCCGCAGCTACATGCCAGCGTATCCTTGGGGATGTCGCCGGCGCAGGCCGGGCAGGTCCGCGCGTCGTCGTCCTCTTCGAGCACGAGCTCGAGGTCCACGCTGACCAGCTTTCCCTGACAGCTCTCGCACTCCAGCGCTTCGGCAGCGTTGGGGGTGCCGCAGTGAGCGCAGATGACTGGCTTTCGCATCACTTCGGTTTTTCGCCGCTGTCCCAGCCGCTTCATCACCGACAGCACGACCCCATGCTGAGAGTCTGAGAGGTAACCTTTCTCGAACAGGATGTGCTCGACATCGATCTGCTTCGAGGGGTTCTTCTGCTGCACCCGTTTCATGAACTGGTAGCATTCGTCGAACTGTTCCTGCGTCAGGAAGTTGTTCTTGACGGCGATTGTGCCGTACTGGCGGTTGCGGTCGGATTCTAGCAGACTTGGCGGGGGCATCAAAGGTTGGTACGTTGTTCCGGTGACCGAGCAATCCGACCGCTACGAAGGTGGTGCGTTCAGTGATCAGTTCGACAAGGGCAAGTCGTCGGGGGCCCTGACCGTCAGGGCTGATCTGGTCCGTTTCGAGGCCGATGGCGGAGCGGTCGAGATGCCCTATGGCGGAATGAGTGTGAAGCTGGGCGGGACGGCAAGTCGTCTGGTCTTTTTTACCCACGCCGAAAGACCCGGCTGGACGGTTTATTGCCCCGACCGATCGATTCTGAAGCACCGGTTTCTGGCCGCTCACCCGGATCTCGAGGAGAGTCTCGCGAAGATTTCCGGCCACGAACGCCGCGGTCGGCTCGGCTGGGCCGTTGCCACCCTGTTGATAGTCGGGCTGTTCTTCGGGCTGAGCTGGCTGAAGGATCTCCTGGTGCCGGTGGTGGCGCGGCAGATTCCTCCGAGCTGGGAGCAGAAGCTGGGTGACGCCGCCTTCGCGGCGGTCAAGGCCGAGGCCAAGATCATCCACGACAAGCAACTGCAGGAGATGCTGGAGAAGATGGTCCAGCCGTTGTTCGGTGCGATTGCGGACAAGCGCTATCCCTTCAAGCTCCACATTGTTGATGATGAGACGCTCAACGCGTTTGCCCTGCCAGGGGGTAACGTGGTGTTGCACAGCGGCCTGCTGCTGGAGGCTGGTGGACCGGGGGAGGTCCTGGGCGTGCTGGCACACGAGATCGCGCATGTCACCCAGCAACACTCGATGCGTCAGATGATCCAGCAGATAGGACTGTGGGTGATCCTCTCGTCGTTGATTGGCGACATGAGCAGTGTCATGGGTGCGTTGGCTGCGAAGAGCAGCGAGCTGGTGGGGGCCAAGTTTTCCCGTGATCACGAACGGGACGCCGATGACGTGGGCTGGAAGTATTTGCTGGCAGGCCGGATCGACCCGCGCGGAATGAGCGATTTCTTTGTCAGAATGCGTAGCAAGCGCATCGGCTCCCAAATCGCCGAGGGGGCCTTGAATTTTCTCAGCACACATCCGACGACACAGGAGCGGCTTGACCGGCTGAGTTCTCGCTGGAAGACACTGCCCCGCAGTGAGCGTGAATTTTCTGTCTTGGAGATGGACTACGGCCTGTTTAAGTCTAGATTACGCTCGCTAATCCAGCACAAGTAGCTCCAGGTAGGATAGACAGACCATGCAAGCAAGCATTCAGGGCGGTCCGACCTTCGCCTATATCCATGTCGATCTGGAACCCGGCGAGTCTGTGACGGCCGAGTCTGACGCGATGACCAGCATGTCGGCTGATCTCGACATGCAGGCCCGGTTGAACGGCGGACTGCCGTCGGCGCTGGCCAAGAAGTTCCTCGGGCAGGAGTCGTTTTTCGTCAACGACTTCACCAATAATACCTCCGGGACCCGGCGGGTGACGCTGGTTCAGGCGACCCCGGGGAATATCCACCAGCTCGAGTTGCAGCCAGGCCAGAGTTTCTGCCTGCAGCCGGGAGCTTACATCGCATCCACACCGGGTCTCGGCCTGGGGGTGAAGTGGGCCGGCCTTGTTTCGGGGATTTCGCGCGAGGGTTTCTTCAAGCTCAACGTGACGGGTCCAGGAACGTTGTGGTATGGCGCCTATGGTGCCTTGGTCGAGCGGGAAGTGGACGGTGAGTACATCGTCGACACCAGCCACCTCGTGGGATACGAGCCGCAGATGAAGCTCAAGCTGCAAATGGCTGGGGGGATCTTCTCCAGCGTCTTCGGCAAGGAGGGACTGGTCACGCGGGTCGAGGGCAAGGGCAAGATCATCATCCAGAGCCGAAGCCTGTCCGGTCTTGCCGGCTGGGTCCGGCCTCACTTGTAGTGGGGAGGAGGGACTGATGGACGTCGAGATACTGTATGGGCCGGCGAACGCCGCCGCGAAGGTCTCACTCGGCGACGGTGAAGGGGCGACCGTCGAGGGGGGCGCGATGATGGCGATGAGTGGCCACATGACGATCACCACTACGACGCACAAGCGCGATAGCGGGGGGCTGCTCAAGGCGGTCAAGCGGGTGCTCGCCGGCGAGTCGCTGTTCCTCAATCACTTCTCGCCCAGCGGCGGGAGTGGGGAGCTCTGGTTGGCGGCGACCTTGCCCGGCGATATGAGGTGCATCGAGTTGAGCGGCGGGACCCCACTGATCGTCCAGGCTGGCTCCTTCGTGGCGATGGAGGAAGCCGGTGTCGAAATGGACATGAGCTTCGAGGGGTTCAAGAAGGCCTTGTTCTCGGGGGAGAGCGTCTTCTGGCTCACCTTCAGCGGCCAGGGGAAGATCGTGCTCAACTCCTTCGGGGCGATTTATCCGGTGGAGGTCGACGGCGAGTACATCGTCGACACGGGCCACATCGTCGCCTTCGAGAAGACCCTGGACTTCAGCATTACCAAGGCGGGGGCCAGCTGGATTTCTTCCTTCCTTGGCGGCGAGGGTCTGGTCTGCAAGTTTCAGGGCACCGGAACGGTGTGGTGCCAATCGCACAACGCGAGCGGCTTCGGAGCGGCGTTGGGCCGTGTTCTGCCAGAGAGATAGGTGTCCGAGATGGTCGAGCAAGACAAGCAGGACTACGAGTACAACGTCACCGGTCAGCCGGACTTCGCCTTGCTGAACGTCTTCCTTTCCGGGGGGCAGACGCTCAAGGTCGAGGCCTCGGCGATGGCCGCCATGGACACCAACATCACGATGCGGACCAAGATGAAGGGCGGTCTGGGCCGGTTGCTGACTGGCGAGTCCCTGTTCATCAACGAGTTCAGCGCGGAAGGTGGCCCGGGCGAGATGCAGATCGCGCCGGGTGCGCCGGGCGACATGGACCACGTCTATCTGGACGGCGACGTGATCTTCCTGCAGAACTCGGCGTATGTCGCCAGCGGGATGGATGTCACGCTCGAGACCAAGTGGCAGGGGTTGATCAAGGGGTTTTTCTCGGGTGAGAACCTGTTTCTGATCCGCTGCTCGGGAAAGGGCGATCTGTGGTTCAACACGTATGGCGCAATGATCAAGGTCGAGGTGGATGGCGAGTATGTGGTCGACACCGGGCACATCGTCGCTTTCACCGAAGGCCTGCAGTACGGCGTGGAGAAGGTGGGGGGCTACAAGTCGCTGTTCTTTTCCGGCGAGGGGTTGGTCTGCCGCTTTCGTGGACAGGGAAGCCTATGGATCCAGACGCGTCAGGTGTCGTCTTTTGCGTCCTGGGCCAACCAGTTCCAAAAGGTCAGCAGCAACTAGACTACGCCTGAAAGGCTCGCCATCGTCGATTCGTCGGTTTTGCGAGGCTGGTCTTACTTCAGCTTGGCGAGCAGCAAGTCGACCCGGCGCTGGTAAGCGGCTGGGGCCATCCCCTTGGCTTTTCTCAAGGCCTTCAAGGCCTGGTCCTTTTGCTGGGGCTGGGTCGCCGCGGCCTCGCCGTATCGCCACCAGGCCTGCCAGTGGCCCGGACTGACGGCAGTGGCCCGGCTGAGTTTCTGGAGCGCTTCGGGGAGCCGGCCCGACACGGAAAGCTGCCATCCGAGGTTGATCAGAGCGCTGATCATCTGCGACTTGGCCGCGGTGTCAGTGGAGCGGAGCCTGTCGTGCGCGATGGCTCTCTCGAAGTCCCGCAGCGCCTCACCATGACGGCGCATTCCCTGGAGGATCACGCCGCGGTTGTTGTAGGCATAGACCAGGTAG
>CAZANL010000098.1:5167-10601 GCA_964486115.1 uncultured Planctomycetota bacterium | reverse complement strand
AATACGCTGCACGGAAGCATATTGGTCGACCGGGGCAAGCTGACCGACGCCGAGAAGAGGTTGCGCGACACACTCGACCGCCGGCCGGGTGACCGCCACGATCTGTTGTGCTACGCTACCCTGGCCTTGGGAAACTGTTACCTGCTGGCGGGCAGCTTCCAGCAAGCCTTGACGGCGTTCGACAGGATAGCGCTGCTGCCTCGTCATTATCCAGGACCGGTGTCGGAGGCCCAGCTGGGGCTGTGCGAGCTTTACCTATGGCTGGGCGCCCATGAAACGGCGCGCAAACACCTGGAGTTGGCCGGAGCCCAGCTGGAGAGCCTGCTCGGTGGCCCGCTGGTTGCTCGACTGGCTCTGTTCGAGGCAGAATGCCTGATTGCCGAGGGCGAGCAGGAGCAGGCGCTCATAGCCCTGGACACGTTCGAGGGCCAGCCAGCATGCCACCGAGACAAGCTGCGGATGGCGCTGATCCAGGCCAAGCTGAGGCCGGCGGACAAACGAGGCGAACAGCTCTCGGCGATAACGTCCGCGCTCTCGGCAGACCAGTATCCCGACCTGCTGACGAGGGTGCTGCTGCAACTGGCGCTGACCGGCAGCGTGGCGGAGTTGAGCAGCAACCTGGAGAAGGCTGTCGAGGTTGCCCAGCAGATCGACAGCCAGTCACTCCTGATGAAGATCAGCCGTGAGGGAATCGAGCACCTACGGCCGGTCGATGAGTCTGCCGCCGAGAAACACCAACAGATGCTCGAAGCGCAAATTGCTCAACAGCTAGAGCAGAGCACCGACACCGTCCTCAAGAACGCTCTGGAGCAGTTCGCCAACTGACACCCACATCCGACAGGATTCGATCGATGGCCCAAAAGGAGATGACGTACCAGCCCCTCGGGCGCTGCGGAATGAAGGTCAGCAAGCTCAGCCTCGGCGGATGGTTGACCTACGGCGGCAGTGTGGACCAGCAATTGCTTGTCGATCAGATCATCCGTCGAGCTTTCGAGGCCGGAATCAACTTCTTCGACATCGCCGACGCCTACGCTCGGGGGGAGGCCGAGCGGACGATGGGACAGTCCCTCGCGAGGTTCCCGCGCCACGAACTGGTCATCTCGACCAAGCTGTTCTGGCCACAGAGCGACTGCCCGAATGACCGCGGGCTGTCCCGCAAGCACATCATGGAGTCGGTCGAGAAGAGTCTCCAACGAATCGGCACCGACTATCTGGACATTTACTTCTGCCATCGTTTCGACCCCGAGACCCCGGTCGAAGAGACCCTGCGCGCAATGGATGATCTGGTCCACCAGGGCAAAGTACTCTACTGGGGAACCAGCGAGTGGACCGGCGAGCAACTACGAGAGGTCAATGAACTGGCGCTACGCTGGAACCTGTACCGCCCTCAAGTCGAGCAGCCACAGTACAGCTTGCTGGTGCGGGACGTGGTGGAGGAGGACGTTGCGCCGGCTGCAGAAGAATTTGGCATGGGCCTGGTCGTCTGGAGCCCGCTGGCCTCCGGCCTGCTGACCGGAAAGTACGACGACGGCGTACCCGACGGCAGCCGACTGGCCAAGCTGGACTGGCTCCGGGATCTGGTGATGACCGAGAGCAACATGGAGAGAGTTCGGCAATTCAAAGCGGTGGCCGACGCCATCGGCTGCAGCCGGGCTCAGCTCGCGCTCGCCTGGGCCGCCGCGCAGCCCGGGATCAGCTCGGTGATCACCGGCGCGACCAGCCTGAAGCAGCTGGAGCACAACCTGGGCGCCTTGGAGGTGGAGCTCTCCGCGGAGACGACCACCCAGCTCGACGAGCTCTTTCCCTTCGGCCACAGCACGACGGAGCCGTGAGTCAGCCACTCCGAGCGGCACCCTGAAAGGCGCCGGGAACTAACCCACAGCAGCCAGCAACACAGGATCGCCATCCCAGCCACTCCGCCACACGCCCCTCTTCGACTCATTCCCTCGACCACCAGGCGAAAGAACCGCTCGGCAGCGATGGCCCGTCCGAGCCGACCTCGAGCAGCAGATTCCCCTCATCGATCCGTCCCCCCCGAGATCCGAGCAGCGGACGCAGCATGTTGGCCAGCACGGGGCCGACCAGACCTGGGGTGTGGCTGGTCAACACCAGGAAGCGCGCATCCTCGGCCAGCAATTCGACGCAGTCCGACAGATGGTCCGCCAGATCCCGCTCGATCTGCCACACCTCTTTACGGCTCCCCCGGCCAAACGTCGGCGGATCCAGCGCCAGCCCTTGATATCGCGAACCCCGCCGTAGCTCACGCTGGACATACTTGCGGGCATCCTCAGTAATCCAGCGGATCCGGCTTTGCTGATCCAGGCCGTTATTCTGGCTGTTTTGGCGAGCCCACTCGACAGTGTTCTTGACCGCATCGACGTGGGTCACCTCCGCCCCGCTGCGTGAGGCCACCAGCGACATCACCCCGGTATAGGCAAACAGGTTGAGGAATCGACAGCTCGCATCGAGCCCCCGCGCCACCCGCCGCCAGATCAGCTGTCCCTCGGGAAAGACCCCCAGGTGCCCGAAGTTGGTCGCCTTGAGTTCCAGCTTGAGCCCGTCGTACCCGATCTCCCACGTGCTACGCGGTACGTTTTGCCCATTCCACCCACCGTACCCGCTGGCATCTCGCGTGAAAACCGCGTCTGGACGCCAGGCCGTCGAGCGCCGCCAGATCGCCTGCTGAGCCGGCCGCTGAAGCGTATAGGCGCCAAATCTTTCGAGTCGCGCGCCGTCCCCCGAATCGAGAAGTTGATAGTCGGTAAAGGCATCTACCAAGGCCAGTGCTCCGGCGGACCTGCCTCGAACACCATCCGCTCCCGGCGGGTCGGGTGGGTCAGCGTCAATCGACAGGCGTAGAGCGCGATCGCCTGCTCGGACAGCGACTGGCGGCTGCCGTACTTGGTGTCACCGATAATGGGCGTGCCGACAGCCGCGAACTGGGCGCGGATCTGATGACTGCGCCCGGTAACCAGCTTGATCTGGAGCAGTGAGCGTCTCTTGCGGGTCTTGACCGTCTCGAACAGCAATTCGCTGCGCTTGCCTCGGGCATCCACCTTCACGCGGGTCCCGTGCTCCGGAGACCAGGAGCGCTTCAGCTTGTGCACCAGCTGGCCGTGTGGGGGGTCCGGCCGGCCATGAACGACCGCGCGATACTGCTTTTCGACCGTACCCTCTCGGAACTGGGCTGCCAATCGGCTCGCCGCCTTGGAGGTCTTGGCCAGCACCATCACGCCGGCTACCGGTCGATCCAACCGATGGACCGAGCCGACGAAGGCGTTCCCTGGCTTATCGTGTCGTTCGATCAGCCAGCGCCGAGCCAAATCGATGAGACAGGCGTCCCCCGAGCTGTCCTCCTGGCTCAGCAGGCCGGCCGGCTTATAAACCACCAGCAGGTGATTGTCCTCGTGCAGCACTTCCATGGCACGCATCCTACTCTGCCGGTACAATCCTGCAATGCCGCAGGCCCCAGACCCGCACGTAGCCATTCAACACCTCGGCGAAAAACCAGGCGGTAAACAGCAACTGGCCGAGATGATCACGCAGCCAGACGAGACAGTCAAATAGCTCGCCTACCAATCGTCGTCGTCGGCGCCGGTCCGGCCGGCTTGCTCGCCGCTACGCGAGCCGCAGAGCGAGGACGTCAGGTGATCTTGCTGGAAAAGGCGAGCAAGGCAGGTGTCAAGATCCTCGTCTCCGGAGGCACCCGCTGCAACGTGGCCAACCGAGCGGACCGGAGCGAAACTCTGACGCTGTTCGGTCATGCTGCACGTTTCTTGAAACCTGCCTTCCACACCCTCTTCCGAGACGAGATTCTCGAACTGCTGAAGTCCGAAGGCGTGCCAACCAAACTGGAAGAGACGGGGAAGTACTTCCCTTGCAGTGACCGCGCGCTGGACATCCAGCAGGCGCTCGTTGGTCGAGCGCTGCGGGCAGGAGTCGAACTCCGTACACGATCGGCCGTTCGCATGATCGAGCCAGGAACCCCACTGGGCGTCCGCACCGACGACGATTTCATCTCGGCAGACAAGGTGATCCTCTGCTGCGGTGGCCGCTCCTACCCCAAGGTCGGCACGACCGGTGACGGCTACCGGCTGGCCCAACAACTGGGTCACAGCATCACCCCAACCCATCCGGGCCTTGCGCCCCTTGCCGTCCCGGCCAGATGGCTACAAGCTCTGAGCGGGATCACACTGCCCTCGGTCACCCTGCAGTTGCGTCTGGGCGATCGGAAGATCGCCGAGCGAAAGGGCGACTTGCTGTTGACGCACTTCGGGCTCTCCGGTCCGGTTGCGATGAACCTGTCGAGCGACCTGGCACGCCACCCCGAAGCAGACGGTCTGGCCCTGGACCTGGCGCCGACGATCCAGTCAGACAGTCTGCGCCAGACCCTGCTCGAAGCTCCAGGAAAACAGCAGGTGCGAACTCAGCTGGGGATGTTGCCCTCCCGGCTCGCCGCCGCCCTGCTCCACCACTGCGAGATACCCGCCGAGCGAAAGGCAGCGGAACTGGCCAAGCGGGAGCGTCAGCGGTTGATCACAGCCATCAAACAGCTGGCCTTGCCACTCAACGGCACGCTCGGATTCGACAAGGCGGAGGTCACGACCGGAGGCGTCGCGCTTTCGGAGGTGAATCCGAAGACGATGGCATCCCGTGTCTGCCCCGGACTGTACCTCGCCGGCGAGGTGCTGGACATCGACGGCCCGATCGGCGGCTTCAACTTTCAAGCCGCATTTTCTACCGGTTATCTGGCGGGTGAATCCGCAACCTGACGGATCAGCTGCCAGACTCGCAGGACATGCTCTCGCTGAGTCCGCCACTGCCCGATCGAGACCCGGAGCACATATCGGTGATCCAGCCTGGTGTGCGTAAGCTGAGCCTGGCCGCCCTTGTTGATCCGCTCCAGGATCCGCTGGTTGACATCATCCCCGCCACGGTGGCGAAAGGTCACCAGATTGAGCGGCGCGGGCGCCACCAGCTCGAAGTCCGGATCCTCCTCGATCCAACCAGCCAGTTCCTGGGCCCACGCAACGTGCTGGCGAATATGGTGCTGCAGCCCCTCCACTCCGTAGTGCCGAACAACGAACCACAACTTGAGTGCGCGAAACCGCCGCCCTAATGGAACCTGCCAGTCGCGGTAGTCGATCACCTGGCCCGACTCGCTGGCCTCGTTGCGCAGATATTCGGGCAAGATGCTCAGTGCGTCGAGCAGCGCTCCGCGGTTGGCGACATAGAGGCAATTGCAGTCGAAGTTGGTGAACAGCCACTTGTGTGGATTGAAGGTGAAGCTGTCGGCCCACTCGATGCCATCGATGATCCAGCGCAACTCGGGACAGATTGCCGCGCTCCCGCTCATCGCGGCGTCGACGTGAAGCCACACTCCGTGCTCGCGGCAGATTCGGCCGATCGGCTCGAGCGGATCTAGTGCATTGGA
>CAZANL010000098.1:0-5157 GCA_964486115.1 uncultured Planctomycetota bacterium | reverse complement strand
AGCCGACCGTCGCCACGACGATCGCCGGGACACGTCCCTCGGCAATGTCCGCGAGAATCAGGCGCTCGAGATCGGACGCAACGAGGGCAAAGCACGGATCGACCGCGACGCGACGCAGGTTGTCGCTTCCCAGTCCGGCAATTCGCACGCCCTTGTCGATCGACGAATGAGCGTGGTCGGTGGCATAGGCCGTCAGCGACTGCCGAGCGCCGATGCGATTGGCCAGGCCGCCCGTTGCGCGCTCCCGTGCAGCCAGGATCGCCACCAGGGTGGCCGAGGAGGCCGAGTCCTGAAAAGCACCCCCACCCGTACCGGTCGAGTGAAACGCCTCGGGCAACGCCAGCATCTGCGCCAGCCAATCCAGCATGTGCGTTTCCAGTTCCGTCGCGGCCGGACTGGTCGACCAGAGCATGCCCTGGACGCCCAGCCCCGCCGAGAGCAGCTCACCGAGGATCGACGGAAAGGAGTTGTTGGCCGGAAAATATGCGAACCAGTTCGGCGACTGCCAGTGGGTGATTCCGGGCATGATCAATCGATCCAGATCGCTGAAGATCTGCTCGAAGGGCTCACCCTGACGTGGAGCGCTACCTGGTAGCTGAGCCCGTAGATCGCCAGGGGCCGATCGAGAATGAACCGGACCCGCCTCCTCCCGCGAGAGGTATTCGGCGATCCAATCGACGGCGCGGTGCCCCCACTCGCGAAACACCTCGGGGCTCATGTGATGCGAGTCGCTCATCCGCGAGCGCCTCTTGGCCAGCGAGTGGAGCAGCCCGCCCCTTCAACTATGCAGACTCCTGCCCAGCATCGCGGGCTGGTGTGTTGGCTCATGCCTGCTCCTGGTTCGATATGCAATCCCGCGAAGATGCTCGGCGGGACAGGAGAGCCGTCCTGTTCACGTGTGTCTGGCGACCTACGGCAGCGCCGCCACCGGCCCCCGCTGCGTGCCAGGACTCGCGGCGGCTTGTCCGCTCGCGCACATGGTACCCAGGCTGCTAGGGCGCACCCTTGCCTGGCGAGTAGTACGGGTTGCTACCCGCAGCGTGGTCCGTCGTGTCGACGACCTGCGAGATCGCCGGCATCTTGTCCTTGATCAGGACCTCGATGCCCTGCTTCAGCGTCACGTCCGCCATGCCACAGCCCTGACACCCGCCACCCAGACGGATGTACGCCTTGTCCTCATTGACCTCGAGCAACTCGATCCAGCCGCCATGTGAAGCGATACCTGGATTGATCTGTGTGTCGATCAACTCTTGTAGCTCGAGACTCGCCGGATCGGTCCAGATTGGATTCGGGTTGTCTACCTGAAACCCGCCTCCGCCGTACTCGTTGACGACGAAGTCCACGGTCGAACCTTGTAGTTGCTCGGCGCTCTTGGGGTCGATGTAGAGGAATAACCCCGGCAAATCGATGACCTTGTCATCCTCTTGCACTCCCGACTTCTCGATGAAGTTGAAGGAGTAGTGAAAACCCGAAGATGACTTCCCAGTCACCTCCAGGCGTGCCCCCAGGTCAGTACGACCGTCCTGCTGGAGATGTTCGACGATCACCTCAAGGGCCTTCTCCGTCACGCTTACGACCTGTTCGGCGGCTGAGTTGTTCATGCTTTCAGGATAGCACCAGCGCGAGCACTGTTCCAGACCTATAATGTCTCCTGCAATGCCGCTCAGAGATCCGGGGAAGATACTGCTCATCTCGTGTTACGAACTGGGACGCCAGCCACTAGGGCTCGTCTCCCCTCTGGGGTTTCTGCGCGCCGCCGGCTGTCGCCCCGAAGCGGTCGACCTGGCCGTTTCCTGCTTCGACGAGCCGCGTGCAGCCCGTGCCGAGTTTATCGGGATCTCCGTGCCGATGCATACCGCGCTGCGGCTCGGCGTGGCTGCGGCCAGGAGAGTTCGGGAGGTCAACCCGAACTGCCACATCTGCTTCTACGGACTTTACGCCTGGCTCAACGGCGAGTACCTGCTGGAGACCGTCGCAGACTCGGTGATCGGCGGCGAGTTCGAGAGCCCCTTGCTGGCGCTGGTCCTGGCCAACGGGCAGCACCCGGTGCCCGGCGTCTGGCACCAGGGCTTTCCCGCGACCCCCTACCTGGAAAAGCTAGCATTCCCGACACCGAGCAGGGACGGCCTGCCGGCCCTGTCCCGCTACGCCCAGCTAGACTGGCAGGGCAAACTGCATCTCGTCGGCAGCATCGAAGCCACTCGCGGCTGTCTACACAAGTGCCTGCACTGTCCCATTCCGCCGATCTACGGTGGTCGTTTCTTCGCCTTGCCGCAGAAAATACTGCTGGCCGACATCGCGCAGCTCGTCGCGGAGGGGGTCGATCACATCACCTTCGCCGACCCGGATTTCCTCAACGGTCCAGGCCATGTGATGGACCTCGTTCGCCGGATGCACGACGCCCACCCCCAGTTGACCTTCGACATCACGGTCAAAGTAGAGCACATCCTGCAACACCGTGGAGTATTCGGCGAGTTGAAGGCACTCGGCTGCCTTTTCGTCGTCAGCGCCGCGGAATCCCTGAGCGACAAAGTGCTGTCGATACTGGAGAAAGGGCATACCCGGACCGATGTATTCGAGGCCATCGAGATCCTCCAGACTGCCGGCATCGCCCTGCGCCCTTCGCTCGTCGCCTTCACACCCTGGACCACGCTCGTCGATTACCTGGATGTGATCGACAGCGTCGTGTCACTCGGCCTGGTCGACCACCTGGATCCCGTGCAGCTGAGCGTGCGCCTGCTGGTGCCACCGGGATCATGGCTGCTACGCAGACCCGACCTCCAGCCGCACCTGGGACAACTCGACCAACCCGCCTTCGTCTTCCGCTGGACTCACCCCGATCCAAGGATGGACGCGCTATGCCAGACCGTCGGGCAGATCGTCGAGTCGGCTGCCAGCGAGAGCCGCGACCCTCGCGACACGTTCCGAGAAATCGCTGCCGTGGCGCATGCCCTTCAAGACACTCCTTCTCCGGATCTGGGCCTGTACCCCGACCAACGGCCTCCGCGACTGACCGAGTCCTGGTTCTGCTGAGCCGAGCCAACCGAGAGCCAGTTTGGCTCTCTCGTCTGAGCAGCCCATGCCTCGTCTGCTCCTGCTGATCCCGACGACGACTTACCGCACAGCGGAATTCTTCGACGCGGCCCGCACCCTCGGCGTGGAACTGGTGGTGGCCTCGAACCGGGACAACGCACTGCAGGGAAAGCTCCCCTCGAACTTCCTCACGCTTGACTTCGACAGGCCTTCAGAGGCCGCCCGCCAGACCGCCGAGTTCGCTAAAGAACACCCGATAGACGCGGTGCTCGGCGTGGACGACCCGGCGATCATCCCCAGCGTGGCAATCGCAGAGGCTCTCGGAGTGCGTTGCAATCCGCTGAGTGCTGCGCGTGCCACGCGAGACAAGTACCTGATGCGCTGCCGCCTGGCAGAGGCGGGCTTGCCCGGCCCGGACTTCCAGCGGCTGGCACGCGATCAGGACCCACGAAATACGGCCGAGCTACTGGACTATCCGGTGGTGCTCAAGCCAACCGACCTGGGCGCTAGCCGAGGGGTGATCCGAGCCGATGACCCGACCCAGATGGTCGCGGCTTTCGAGCGCATCAAGCCCTTGCTCTCCAGCGAACAGGCGATCCTGGTCGAGTCGTTCATCCCCGGAATCGAGCTGGCGCTGGAAGGGCTGCTGGTCGATGGACAGCTGCAAGTGCTGGCCCTGTTCGACAAGCCGGATCCGCTGAATGGTCCATTCTTCGAAGAGACGATCTACCTCACACCATCCCGCTTGCCGCAGCCAGCCCAGCAAATGCTCATCGACTGTGCCAGGCTCTCCGCGGCAGCGCTGGGATTGCGCAACGGGCCGGTCCATGCCGAGCTGCGGCTCAACGACCAAGGAGCCTGGCTGATCGAGGTCGCGGCCCGTACGATCGGGGGACTCTGCTCCCGGACATTGCGCTTCGGCACAGGTATGTCGCTCGAGGAGCTGGTCTTGCGCCACGTGCTCGACATGGAAATCCCCTCTCTGGCCGTCGAAGCACAGCCAGCTGGCGTGATGATGATTCCGGTCCCGCGCCCTGGGCGATTCCGTCAGGCTACCGGACTCGATTCGGCAGAAGCACTGGAGCATATCGAAGAGATCACGATCACTGCGCATCCAGGCCAAGTACTTCAGCCTCTGCCCGAAGGAGAACACTACCTCGGATTCATTTTCGCTCGAGCCAACCACCTGGACGCGGTCGAGGGTGCCCTCAGAAGCGCACACCGGGAACTGCAGTTCGAGTTCGACCCACCGGACTGATCGGCCCAGGATCCGGAATGGTCAGCGGTTCGCGCGAAACCACTCGATCGTGCGGATCAGACCCTCGCCAAACGGTGTCTTCGCCTCGAATCCGAACAGGTCCTTGGCGCGGGAGGTATCGAGGCAACGGCGAGGCTGTCCGTTGGGCTTTGAAGCGTCGTAGATGATCTCTCCTTCGAACCCGGTGAACTCGGCGATCGTCTTGGCCAGTTCCTTGATCGAGATCTCTCTTCCGGAGCCCAGATTGATCGGCAGCGGCCCATCGTAGTGCTCGGCAGCCAGCAGGATCCCCTCGGCGCAGTCATCGACGTAGAGGAACTCGCGGGTCGGGCTGCCGTCGCCCCAAACCACGAGGGTCCGGTCAGCCCGCTCCTGGGCTTCGATGCACTTGAGAATCAGGGCTGGAATCACATGGGAACTGGCCGGGTCGAAGTTGTCCCCCGGGCCGTAGAGATTGACAGGCAGCAGGTAGACCGCGTTGAATCCGTATTGCTGACGGTAGGCCTGAGCCTGTACCAGCAGCATCTTCTTGGCCAACCCGTACGGGGCGTTGGTCTCTTCCGGGTAGCCTTGCCAGAGATCCTTCTCGCGGAACGGAACCGGAGTGTACTTGGGATAGGCGCAGATCGTGCCGAGCGCGACGAACTTCTCGACTCCAGCCAGTCGGGAGTGTTCCATCAGATACGCGCCCATCACCAGATTGTCGTAGTAGAAGCTGCCGGGGTTTGCGCGGTTGGCGCCGATTCCCCCGACGACGGCGGCCAGGTGAATCACGATGTCGGGCGTCCCCTGGTCGAACAGCGCCTGGATCCTCTCCGGTCGTGTCAGATCGTGCCCTGCGCTGCGCGGGACGACGATCTCGGTGA